>QKDT01000396.1 GCA_003251995.1 Desulfovibrio desulfuricans | reverse complement strand
TACTCTGAAGCGATCAAGCATGATCCCTCCGTGCAGGTGGACGATGAAATGGGCTTCCGCGTGAAGGTGGAAGACCTCGGGCGTATCGCCGCCCAGTCTGCCAAGCAGGTTATCATCCAGCGCATGCGCGATGCGGAGCAGGAAATCATCTATACCGAATACAAGGATCGCGTCGGCGAAATTGTTTCGGGTATCGTGCAGCGCCGCGACAAGGGCGGCTGGGTTGTTAACCTGGGCCGTACCGAAGCCATTTTGCCCCGCGAGGAGCAGATCCCGCGCGAACATTACAAGCGCGGCGACCGCGTGCAGGCCCTCATTATTGAGGTACGCCAGGAAGGACGCGGCCCGCAGGTTGTTGTCTCCCGCTCGCACCGCGATTATATGGCGGCCCTGTTCCGCCGCGAAGTGCCCGAAGTTGACGATGGCGTTGTGCAGATCATGGGCGTTGCCCGCGATCCCGGCTCCCGCGCCAAGGTTGCCGTTCTTTCGCGTGAGCGTGATGTGGATCCCGTGGGCGCCTGCGTTGGCGTGCGCGGTTCGCGCATCCAAAACATTGTGCAGGAGCTGCACGGCGAACGCATCGACATCGTTGTTTGGAGCGCAGACATCGCCACCTATGCCCGCAACGCCCTGGCCCCGGCCCTGGTTTCCCGCATTGTGGTGGATGAAGAAGAAAATCTTCTGGAAGTCATTGTGCCGGACGATCAGCTCACCAACGCCATTGGCCGTAAGGGCCAAAACGTCAAGCTGGCAGCGCGTTTGCTGGGCTGGAAGGTCGATATCTTTACCGAAACCCGCTACAACGAGGCCAATGCCATCGGTCACGGCCTTGAACAGGTAGCCAGCGTGGCGGAAGTTTCCATTGAGGCGCTTCTGGCGGCGGGCTACAGCTCGCTGGACAATCTGCGCGAGGCCACGGACCAGGAACTCTCCGACAAGCTTACCATCAGCGCGGCGCGCATTGCTGACCTGCGCTCGGCTATCAACTTCCTGGCTCCGATTGTAGAAAGCACCCCCGAATCCTCTGCGGTGGAGCTGACAAAGCCCGCCGCTACGGAAAGCGGAGATGCAGAAGAATAACGCTGCGCCCGTCGATGGTGGGGAGCAGGCCTGTGATGGGCCAGAGCGTATGTGCGTCATCTGCCGCCGCCGCTTTCCCAAGGCCGATCTCAACCGTCACGTATTGGCGGAGCAGGGAATTTTGACTTTAGACGCAGAAAAAACCAGACCGGGCAGAGGCTGGTATGTATGTTCCGATCCTGCATGCGCGACAAGGTTCGCGAAATTCAGACCCGGAACACGGCGCAAGGGGGGAAAACATGTCTGATGATAAAATAAAAATTAAGGATCTTAGCGGGGAAATCTCGCAGGATTCCAAGGATATACTGCGTGTCGCGCGTGAGCTCGGCCTGTCGGTAAAATCCGCTACTGGTTCCGTCACCTCAGAGGAGGCCACTCGCTTGCGCGATCACTTTGCCGAACAGAAACAGGTTGATGCGGAGCGCACCAGTTCGCACCCCAGCGTTATTGTACGCCGCCGCCGCAAGGACTCCCCGGAAGCAGAGCCCGCTGCGCAGGAAACCCCCGCTGCAGCGCCGGTTGAAACTGAAGCGCCCAAGGACAAGGCCCCCAAGATGGAAGCTGTAGCCGAAGCGGCCCCTGCCGCTCCTGCGGCCCCTGTTGCCGCACCAGTTGAACCCAAGGCCCCCAAGGCCGCGCAGGAAGCCCCCGCTGCGGAGCACAAGGCCCGCATCGTTAAGCCTGCCAAGGTTGTTTCGGCTGCGCGCGTTATCAGCCGCCCCAGCGATCAGAAAGAACCTGAGGTGGTGGAAGCCCCGGCTCCCGCCGCCGCTGAAGCTGCACCTGCTGCCGCAGCTGTGGTGGAAGCCGCCGCTGAAAAGGCACCGGCTGAAAAGCACCATGCTGAAAAAGGCGACGCTCAGGACAAGGCCGCCAAGGCTGCCCGCGTGGCGCGCCCTGATGCATCGGCTGTGCCCGAAGGCTCTTCTGCCCCCACCTTGCCCCAGCGTTCTGCCGAACCCCGCGCAAGCGAGGACGGCGAAGAAAACGCGGCACCCCGCCGCGCGCCCCGCGCTGAGGCTCCGTCTGCACCGCAGGTTCGTATTATTTCACGTCCCGCGCCTGGCGCTACGCCCACGCAGGATGCTCGCCCCGCCCGCACGGGTGACGGTCGCCCCGGCGGCTATCCGCCCAGAGACGGCGCTGGCAGGCCTCCCCGTCCCGGCGGTCCGCGCCCTGGTGGCCCTGGCGGCCCGCGCCCCGGTGGCCCCCGTCCTGGTGGTCCCGCTGGCGGATTTGGTCAGCAGGCAGCCCCGGCTTCCCCTTCTGACAGCCGCGATGGTCAGAGCAAGAAAAAGCGCCTCAAGGGTCGCCGCACTGTTGATTTTCAGCAGGGTGATTTTGGTCGCCGCAGCGACGACGACGACAGTGGACGTCTGAACAGAGGTAAGGGCCGCCGCAAGTCGGGCCGCTCTGTTGCCGCGCCGCAGTCTACCCAGCCCCTTAAGGCTGCCAAGCGCAAGATTCGTATTACCGAAGCCATCCGCGTTGCCGACATGGCCCACCAGATGGGTCTTAAGGCCAACGAAATTATCAAGGTGCTCTTTGGCCTTGGCATCATGGCTACCATCAACCAGACGCTCGATATCGACACCGCCACCCTTGTGGCTGCCGAATTTGGCTACGAAGTTGAAAAAGTCGGCTTTTCTGAAGACGATTATCTGGTTCCCAAGGAAGTGGACGCGCCCGAAACCCTCAAGCCGCGCCCGCCTGTTGTTACCATCATGGGTCACGTTGACCACGGTAAAACCTCGCTGCTTGACGCCATACGCAAGTCCAACGTCACCAGCGGTGAAGCCGGCGGCATCACCCAGCACATCGGCGCTTACCATGTGAAGACCAAACGCGGCGAAATCGTGTTCCTCGATACGCCCGGTCACGAAGCCTTCACTGCCATGCGTGCCCGTGGCGCTCAGGTAACAGACCTTGTTATTCTTGTGGTCGCCGCAGACGACGGCGTGATGGAGCAGACCCGCGAAGCCATCAACCACTCACGCGCCGCCAATGTGCCGATCATGGTTGCCGTCAACAAGATGGACAAGCCCGGTGCAGAACCTGACCGCGTGCTGCGCGAACTGGCGGAACTCGGCCTTCAGGCCGAAGAATGGGGCGGCGATACCATCGTTGCCAAGGTTTCTGCCAAGAGCCGCATGGGCCTGGATGAACTGCTTGAAATGGTTGCCCTTCAGTCCGAAATTATGGAACTTAAGGCCAATCCCGACAAGCCCGCCCGCGGTCACATCGTGGAAGCCAAGCTCGATAAGGGCCGTGGCCCCATCGCCACCGTGCTTATTCAGGAAGGCACCCTGCGCCAGGGCGACAGCTTTGTGTGCGGCACCTTCTCGGGCCGCGTGCGCGCCCTTGTGAGCGATCAGGGCAAAAAGGTTAAGGACGCTGGTCCCTCCCTGCCTGTCGAAGTACAGGGTTTTGAAGGCGTGCCCGAAGCCGGTGAAGAATTCTTTGTGGTGTCTGACGAAAAGGTCGCCCGCCGCATTGCCGATTCCCGCGCGGTCAAGCAGCGTGAACGCGAACTGGCCTCCGAATCGCGCGTCACCCTTGAAACCTTCCTGTCGCAGCGCAAGTCTGACCAGGAAACCCTGACCCTCAACCTTGTGGTCAAGGCAGACGTGCAGGGCAGCTTGGAAGCCATTACCGAAGCTCTGAACAAGCAGAGCACGGAAAAAGTGCGCATCAATGTGGTACACGGCGGCACCGGTGCCATCACAGAATCCGATATTCTGCTGGCTTCTGCCTCGCAGGCCATCATCATCGGCTTCAACGTGCGGCCCACCTCCAAAATCAAGGATGTGGCCGACCACGAAAACGTGGATATCCGCTTCTACGAGATCATCTACAAGCTTGTGGACGATATCAAGAGCGCCATGGCGGGCATGCTCGCCCCTGTGCAGCGTGAAGTGTACCTCGGTCAGGCCGAAGTGCGCGACACCTTCAGCGTGCCCAAGGTCGGCCTTATCGCCGGTTCCTATGTGGCGGATGGCAAGATTGCCCGTAACGCTGGCGTGCGTTTGCTGCGCGACGGCGTGGTGGTCTACACCGGCAAGATATCTTCCCTCAAGCGCTTCAAGGATGACTCCAAGGAAGTGGTCAAGGGTAACGAATGCGGCGTAGGTCTTGAAAACTTCAACGACGTAAAGATTGGCGACATTATTGAAGCCTTTGAAACCGTCGAAGAAGCCGCCACGCTTTAATACAGGATTATAGGAAGGGAGGCCGCCTGTCTGGCCTCCCTTCCGTTTTGCATGCACGCCTTGCCTCGCAAAACCTCTGGGCCCCGCCTCTGTTGCGGGGCGCAGTGCATTGGCAACAACGCCTTAAGGGCGTGCCGTCAGCCTCATGCCGCTACTGGGCAGCAACTCTGCAAACGCATCCCCTCCGACGGGCAATTCAGCCTATGACCATGTTTATGGCGGTTCTTACAGTAGAGTTCAGCCTGCAAGGCAACGACAACCTCAAGGCCAAACGCCGTGTTGCCAACAGCCTTAAGCAAAAGACCAGAAACAAATTTAATGTCGCCATAGCCGAGGCAGGCACGGAAGACAGCCTTTCGCTGCTACGGCTGGCGGTGGTATCCATTTCCAACAGCGAAAGCCATCTGCGCAGCAGGATGGACAAATGCGCGCTCATGATGGAAGCTGTTTGCCCCGAGGAAATGACGGATAGCCAGGTGGAGATATATGCAGCGGATTGAACTCATTCCCGAAAAATTCCGCGAAAGCGCGGAGCGTATGGCAAAGGCTTTTCGCGACCTGGATCAAGTTGTGGTGGCTGCCCATGTAAACCCAGATGGCGATGCCGCTGGCGCAGTGGCAGCCGCAGGTCATATCCTGCGCTCCATGGGCAAGGAATACATGCTCTACGCCCAACCTGGCCTGCCGGGATACCTGCATTTTTTCCCCACGCCAGGCGTGGTGCATACCACATTAGAGCATCCGCCGTTCAAACCACGGTGCGCCGTGCTGCTTGACTGCGGCGAACCCGAACGACTTGGTCGCGAACTGGCTGAGCGCCTGCCGGATTTGCAGACAGTAAACATTGACCATCACCTTGGTGGTGACGGCATGGGCAACGTGGCAAACTGGGTTGAACCCGAGGCGGCAGCAACGGCGCAGCTCATGGCATATGTATCCCTGGCGGCAGGCCTGCCCCTCACGGGTGATCTGGCAACCGCCGTGGCGCTGGGCATAATTACGGACACC
>QKDT01000027.1 GCA_003251995.1 Desulfovibrio desulfuricans | reverse complement strand
ATAGCGGGAACTGACGCGCAAATTCCTCAACATTTTTGCTGATTTTATCAAGTGCAGCGGAGTCTTCGCGCTTATCAATGGCTTCCACAATGAACGCGCCAACAGTGCGCATGTCGTCTTCATTCATACCGCGGGTGGTCAAGGCAGCAGTGCCAAGACGCACGCCTGAAGTAACGAAGGGCGAACGGGTTTCAAAGGGAACGGTGTTCTTGTTGACGGTAATGCCCGCCTGATCAAGAGCGTGTTCCGCATCCTTGCCCGTCACATCCTTGTTGGTCAGGTCAACCAGCATGAGGTGGTTGTCAGTACCGCCGGAAACGAGCTCGTAGCCAGCATCCATAAGATACTTGGCAAGCACGGCTGCGTTGCGCACAACGCGCTGCTGGTATGTTTTGAAGGCAGGGCGCAACGCTTCGCCAAAGGCCACGGCCTTGGCTGCGATGACGTGCATGAGCGGGCCGCCCTGAATGCCGGGGAAAATCTGGCTGTTCAGGGTTTTACCCATGTCTTCGGTGGAAAGAATCATACCGCCGCGGGGGCCGCGCAGGGTTTTGTGCGTGGTCGTGGTGGTGATGTGCGCGTAAGAAAGCGGGCTCTGGTGCAGACCAGCAGCAACAAGACCGGCGATATGCGCCATGTCCACAACCAGCTTGGCGCCGACTTCATCGGCAATCTCGCGGAAGCGGGCAAAGTCAATGGCGCGGGGGTAGGCGCTGGCGCCTGCCACAATAGCGTTGGGCTTGTGTTCGCGGGCGAGGGCGGCAACTTCATCATAATCAATGCGGCCTGTTTCGCGCTGCACACCGTAAGAAACGATGTTGAACAGGCGACCGGAGAAGTTCACCGGGCTGCCATGGGTAAGGTGCCCGCCATGGGAAAGATTCATGCCCAGGATGGTGTCGCCGGGCTTCAGAAAAGCGAGGTAGGCAGCCATGTTGGCCTGCGAGCCAGAGTGCGGCTGCACATTGACGTATTCGCAGTCAAAAAGCTTTTTGGCGCGGTCCTGTGCCAGTGTTTCGGCTATATCCACATATTCGCAACCACCGTAGTAGCGCTTGCCGGGGTAACCTTCGGCATACTTGTGGGTAAGCACGCTGCCTTGCGCTTCACGCACTGCACGGGAAACAAAGTTTTCAGAAGCGATGAGCTCGAGCTTGCTCATCTGACGGTCGGATTCAAGCGTGATAGCACGCGCCAGTTCCGGGTCTTGCAGCAGGATTTCGTCCATGACGTCGCATCCTTTTGAAATGTTCTGCCCGCCACAACGGCGGGCAGATGATTATCAAATGAGGGGCAGGGGCCGATTAAAAACTATCAGCTACTGTTGCCACTTTTTGAAGATCACACTGGCGTTTGTACCGCCAAAACCGAAGGAGTTGCACATGGCGTATTCGCAGGCGATGTGCTTGGAGCCGTCAGCCATGTAATCGAGATCACATGCGGGATCGGGGTTCTCAAGGTTGATGGTGCCGGGCAGCATTTCATCGTGCAGGGCCAGGGCAGTGAATACGGATTCAATGCCGCCGGCTGCGCCGAGCAGATGCCCGGTCATGGACTTGGTGGCCGAGATTTTGACCTTTTTGGCATGTGCGCCAAAGACAGTCTTGATGGCCTTTGTTTCCGTGCTGTCGTTCAGCATGGTGGATGTGGCGTGGGCATTTATGTGCCCGATTGCCGAGGCATCAACGCCAGCTTCGCGCAGAGCATTTTGCATGGCGCGGGCCATACCTTCGCCGTCATCACGGGGTGCGGTCATGTGGTAGGCGTCGCCAGAAGCGCCGTAGCCCACCATTTCCGCATAAATTTTAGCGCCGCGAGCCTGAGCGGACTCCAGCGTTTCAAGCAGCAGCAAGCCAGCGCCTTCGCCAATGACAAAGCCATCGCGTTTCGCGTCGAAAGGACGGGAAGCGCGGGAAGGCTCATCATTAAACTGTGTGGAAAGCGCCTTGAGGGCCGTGAATCCGGCAACGCCAAGGGGCGTGACCGTGGCTTCAACACCGCCGGAAATAACCGCAGTCGCGCGGCCCAAAACCATTTCGCTGTAGGCGGTGCCAAGAGCGTGAATGGCAGAGGCGCAGGCCGTGGTGGTGACGATGTTCGAGCCCTTGGCGCCGGTGAAGATAGAAATCTGTCCCGGTCCCATGTTGGAAATAAGCATGGGGATCATGAAGGGCGAAATTTTGTTGGGGCCGGATTCCAGCAATTTTGCGTGGTAGGTTTCGATGGTGTGCAGGCCGCCCAGACCAACACCGAGGATAACGCCAGTATCATAGGCATTTTCGTCGGTGATTTCGTACTTGGCGTCTTCAAGCAGCATCTTGGCAGAGGCCACTGCAAACTGGGTAAAGCGATCCATGCGCCGGGCTTGCTTCATGGGCATGAAGTCTTCGGCGACAAAGTTTTTTACTTCACCGGCAATGCGGGAATCGTAGGCGGAGGCGTCAAAAAGCGTGATGGGCGCGATGCCCGACTCGCCTGCGAGCAGTTTTTTCCAGGTGCTCTCAATATCATTGGCGAGGGGCGTAACGCCGCCTATGCCGGTGATTACTACGCGGGGACGGGTCATGCATGCTCCTTTGAGGCGGGGGGCAGACCCCCCCGCGCTGCATATACTATAACAAGCTTGTTATTGCTTGTTTTCGATGTAGCTGATGGCATCCTGAACTTTCAGAATCTTCTGGGCGTCGTCATCGGCGATTTCGATGTCGAATTCTTCTTCCATGGCCATGATCAGTTCGGTCAGGTCAAGGGAGTCGGCGCCGAGGTCTTCCACAAAGGAAGCTTCGGGCTTCACTTCTTCAGCGGTCACGCCGAGCTGGTCAATGATGATTTTTGTAACTTTTTCAGTAACGTCAGACATGGTATCCTCCAGATAAATTAGTGGTCTGCTTAACCCCGGCCCTCACCGGGTGTCTTCCGTAGTAAATGCCTAGCAGTACATGCCGCCGTTCACTCCAAGCACCTGACCGGTGATGTAGGCCGCTTTGTCCGAAGCGAGAAAAGCCACGGCCTCTGCCACATCTTCGGCGCTGCCCATGCGTCTGAGCGGGATACTATCCGTATAGCTCGTCCGCACTGCGTCAGTGAGTGTTGCTGTCATGTCCGTTTCGATAAAGCCCGGGGTTACGGCGTTGACCGTAATCTGGCGGGCGGCCAGTTCTTTGGCGCAGGACTTGGTAAGCCCCAGCAGGGCGGCTTTGGCCGATGCATAGTTGGCCTGCCCCGCGTTGCCCATCTGCCCAACCACGGAAGAAATATTGATAATGCGCCCCTTGCGGGACTTGCTCATGATTTTTGCGGCCTCGCGCGTGCAGACGAACGCGCCGCGAAGGTTGACGGCAATGACCCTGTCAAAGTCTTCGTCCTTCATGCGGATAAGAACGCCGTCCTTGGTTATGCCGGCGTTGTTTACCAGCACTGCAAGGTCAACTTTGTCCTTGATCTGGGTGGCGAAAAAGTCGGACACAGCATCACTATTGCTGACATCCAGAGCAAAGGCCTGTGCCTTGCCCCCGGCAGCGCAAATATCGGCTGCGACTTTTTCCGCTTCATCGGGTTTGCTGACGTATGTGAGAAAAACCTGAAAGCCGTCACGGGCAAGGGTTTGGGCAATAGCCCGACCAATACCGCGCGAACCGCCGGTAACCAGGGCTGTGGGCAGTCCGGCTGCAGGGGAGGATTGCGCTGTGCTCATGCTCATTTCGCCTTTGTCTGAGTCCTAAAAAAGGGGACCGTATACCCGGCAATCGCCTTTTTGTGTTGATTTGACAGCAGCGCTGCCCGGCTTACGGCCTAACCTGACTAAAATTTAGTATACATGGCGTGCTGCTTCGGGGCAATCCCGCGAGCACATTGCCTCAAAAGCGTAACAAAGCTGCACCCCAAGTCAGGCCAGCGCCAAATGCCGTCATAAGCACGCGGCTGCCGGGGCGGATGCGGCCTTGGGCCCGCGCCTCGCTCAATGCCAGAGGGATGGAGGCAGAAGATGTGTTGCCGTACTTGTCCACATTGGTGAAAACGCGTTCGCCCGTCATTTCAAGACGGCTGCCCACGGCTTCAATGATGCGCATATTTGCCTGGTGCGGCACCAGCAAATCCACATCCGCGCCAGTAAGGCCATTGCGCGTAAGCACTTCTTCACACACATGCACCATATTACGCACGGCATGCTTGTATGTTTCGCGGCCCTGCATGGTGATGAAGAAATTTTCGTCGATCTGGTCGCCAAGTCCATACTGGCAGCGGGTGCCGCCGCCGACCACGATGAGGTCGCGCTGCACGCCATCGCTATGGCAAACCACGTCTTCCACGCCAGCCATGGCGTTGTTGGAAGCGCTGCTCACAATGCAGGCTGTGGCGGCATCGCCAAAAAGCACGCAAGTGGAGCGGTCTGCCCAGTTTACGCGGCGGGTGAGCGCCTCGGTGCAGACAAAAAGAATTTTGGCGTCAGGATCCTGCGCCAGCAGGGCGCGGCAGATGGAAAGCCCGTACAGAAATCCCGAGCAAGCCGCACTGATATCAAAAGCCATGACCTTGCCCGCGCCGAGTTGTCCCGCGATGATGCAGGCCACGGATGGGGAGAGCACGTCGGGGGTGCAGGTTGCGCCCACCACATGGGTCAGTTCTGCGGCATCCATTCCGGCTTCTGCAAGCGCCTTGCGTGCGGCCTTAAGGCCGAGATCCGAGGCGTTTTCCGCATCGTCCAGTTTGTGGCGCTGCTTTATGCCGGTGCGGCTAACAATCCATTCGTCATTGGTGTCCACCACCTTGGCGAGATCGTTATTGGTCAGCACCGTATCCGGCACATAGGCGCTCAAGGCGAGCAGATGACAGAGTGGATTCATAGAAATACCGTGTGGTTATATAGCGCGGGAGAAACGGGTCAGTTCCTCGTTAGCAAGAATGGTTTCACCCAGGCGGCTGTTGGTTCCCTTGCGTACAAAGGCACCGCACATCTTGATGGCGTTTGTCATGGCCTTGGCGCTGGAGCGCCCGTGGCAAACAATAGCCAGACCCTGAAGGCCCAGCAGTGGCGCGCCGCCGTACTCTGCGTAGTCAATGGTACGCGCAAAGCTTTTGAAGGCGTTCTTTGCCAGCATGCCGCCAATGGCGGGCAAGATACCAGACGTGAACACCTTTTTGAGCATGCGCACCAGGGATGTTGCCAAACCCTCGCTCATTTTAACGACCACGTTACCGACAAAACCATCGCAGACAACCACGTCGATATTGCCAATAAAGATGTCGCGTCCTTCAGCATTGCCAGCAAAGTTGAGATTCTGGGCCATTTTCAGCAGGTC
>QKDT01000382.1 GCA_003251995.1 Desulfovibrio desulfuricans | reverse complement strand
GCCACCACTGCCGAAAGCCCAATCCTCTTTGCTGGCAGCCCTTCGGGCGGAGCGTCCGGCAATGGAGAAACCGGTGGGGCCGCTCCTGCCACCGCGGATTCAAGGGCTGATACTACCGGGGAAGTCCCCGCACAGATGGGGGTAAATTCTGACCCGCAGGCAGCTCCACAAACAGACCCTTTTGCCATGCGCCTGCGCGAGCACGAGGCAAACCAGCGCCAGCAGTGGCAGGAACAGGTAAACAAGTGGCGCAAGGAGGCCACGGATGACCCGCAGATAGGAGGGGAAAATCTGCCTGTCAGCGTTGCCCGCGCACAGCTTGCCCTTGACCGCTTCGACGAAAGCAAGCGCATAGGCCAACTGCTGGAGCAGACCGGATACGGCAACAACCCTGATGTGCTGCGCTTTTTTAACCGCCTTGCTGACGCCCTCATGGAGGATGGGCTGGTGCAGGGGCAGTCTGGCGGCTCCATGCCGCCGCTTGAAGAGCGCATGTACGCGGGCTGGAGTTCGCGTAGCGGAAACGTCTGATTCCCGCACCCGCACGTTCGCACGACTCAAACAATTTTTTGCATAACGTAAAAAAACAGATGAGGGTATTATGGCTAATTCCATGGGTTTGGTGGTGTCCCTGGCCGAGATGGAACAGTTCTACCGTGGCGACAAGGCCGGACAGATCATCGAATTGATGAACCAGACCAACGACATCATGGACGACGTGCTCTGGATGGAGGCCAACCAGAGCGATGGTCACCTCACCCGCATCCGCACCGGGCTGCCCGAGGTATACTGGCGCAGGCTCTATCAGGGCACGCCGCCCTCCAAATCGCAGTGGAGCCAGGTCAAGGAAGGCTGCGGCATCCTTGAAGCCATCATGGAACTGGATGTGGAAGAACTGCGCCTTTACGGCAGCCGAGACAAGGCTTTTCGCATGAGCGAGGGCGTCTCGTTTGCCGAAGCCATGCGCCAGAAGGTTGCCACCACGCTCTTTTACGGCAACAGCAATCTGAACCCCGATGAGTTCAACGGCCTTGCCATGCGCTACCCCGCGCAGGACGCCAAAAACGTGCTTGATGCTGGCGGGCGCGATGCAGAGGGATGCACCTCGCTGTGGCTTGTTTCGTGGGGCGCGCAGTCCGTACACGGCATCTACCCCAAGGAAAGCAACGGCGGCCTCTCGCACGAAGACCTCAAGACCTACATGGCCCAGGATCCGGATGGTCGCAAATACCAGGTGGTAGGCGACAAATACAACTGGCGCTGTGGCCTTGCCGTGCGCGACTGGCGCGGCATTGTGCGCATCGCCAACCTGCCCGTGGCCTCGCTGGGCAAACGCAAGGGCCAGGCCGGTTTTGTGGATCTGCAAAAGCTGACCATCGAGGCCAAAAACCTTATGCCCCAGCACCTGCGCCAAAAGGCCGTGTGGTACGCCAACGCCGATATGCTCACCGCCCTTGAATTGCAGAACTCCGATGCGGGCAATGTGCAGTTGCAGTACAGCGAGTTTTTCGACTCCAAGGCCGTTCCCGTATTGCATGGTAGACCTGTACGCCAGTGCGACGCCGTACTTTCCAGCGAAGACGTGGTGGCGTAAACCGCCAAACCCGCCTGAATTGTGGAGGCCCCTTGGTGGGGCTTCCACGCCGCTGCCAGCCTGCGCTTCTGTTTCCTCCACTCCATCCCGCCAAAGGAGTTTACATGGCTATCATTGATCGCAACGCCATTTTTTTTGAAGGCCCCCTCACTGCAAGCGCCACGGGCCAGACTGTCGCCCTCAACGGCTTGAAAATTCCTGGGCGCATGGAACCCATCCCCCTGCGGCTTTCCATCACCGAGGCCTTTACGCCGGACGAAACGCAGAGCCTTACCATCACGATGGAAGAGGCTGACAATGCTGATGGCCCCTGGACCACCGTCCCCGGCGCTTCGGTGACGGTATCCAACACGGCGGAGGCCCCCAACCTTGGGCTTGGCGCGCGCCCCTACCTGCGTTTTTTGCCGCAGGGCGTGCGCAAGGGCTGGCTGCGCCTGAATTTTGCCGTCACGCCGGTTGAGGGCAAAACCGTGACCACAGGGCGCATCTTTGCCGCCCTCACCCGCGAGGAAGACCTGCCCTACGAACCCGCCATCATGGCTGGCTAACCAGACCCTACATATCCAGCCTCCGGCCCCCTGCGGGGTATGCCGGAGGCTTTTTCCCTCCTTTTTCACAGGAGCCGCCATGACCATCAGCCAAATAAGTGTGTGGAATCGCGCTCTGGGCTTTTTGGGTACGCGCAGCGTCGCCTCCGAGCAGGAAAACACGCCAGAGGCCCTGCAATGCCGTCTGTACTGGGATTCCGCCCGGCGGCAGGTGCTACGCGATTTTCCCTGGAGCTTTGCCCAACGAAGAACCTGGATGGCCCTTGTGACGCTGCCCGAGGGCTATGCGCCGGAATTTCGCTTTGCCTACGCCCTGCCGGACGACTGCCTCAAGGTGCATGAGGTGCGGCACGAGGGCATTACGACCCGTCCCTTCTGCCTGGCGCAGAATGCGGCGGGCGATGGCTCGCTGCTGCTCACCGACGCGGCACGCGCCCTGGCCCTCTATACGGAAGATGTGCGCAACAGCCGCCTTTTTGACGATCTTTTTGCCCACATGCTGTCCCGCAAGCTGGCGGCCCTCATAGCCGCCCCCCTGCTGAAAGGGAGCAGCCAAAAGGCCGCCGAGCTGGAGCAACTCTACGCCGCCAGCCTTCCACCGGCCCGCAGCGCTGCCGCATCCGAGCGCAGCGACCGCCCGGTGGAAGACCCCTGGCTTGCCGTGCGCTGACCATCCCCGGCAACAACACCGAAAACAAGCAAGGAGCGCAGCATGACCCTGCCCTACAGCCCAAGCCGCGCCGTATATGAAGGCAACGGCGTAACAACGGCTTTTCCCTTTGCCTTCAAGGTCTGGAGCGCAGACCAGCTCAATGTCAGCGTCACGTCGCCACAAGGGGATATTTCTTCTGCGCAGGGCTGGAGTGCCAGCATCGGCGAGAACGGCGGCACGTTGACCTAT
This sequence comes from Desulfovibrio desulfuricans, assembly GCA_003251995.1. Lineage (GTDB taxonomy): Bacteria > Desulfobacterota > Desulfovibrionia > Desulfovibrionales > Desulfovibrionaceae > Desulfovibrio > Desulfovibrio desulfuricans_B. The sequence goes on along the minus strand of QKDT01000382.1, from coordinate 2,291 downwards.
CTGCATGAGGGATATCCGTTGCCCGATGGGTGGCGCATTGCCATTGTACGCGACATGCCCTTTGCACAAGGCATAGACCTTGTGTCCGCCTCGCGCTTTGACCCGCAGGTGATCGAGGACGGGCTGGATCAGGCCACCGCAGAGTTGCAGCAGTTGAACGAAAAAATCTCGCGCGCTGTCATACTGCCAGCCACCAGCAAAACCTCGCCGGAAGAAGTCGTAGCGTCCATCTATACCAGCCGGGATGCCGCCGCCCAAAGTGCAACTTCTGCGGCATTTTCCGCCTCCGCCGCAGCGGCAAGCGCCACGCTGGCGGCACAAAATGTAACCAGCGCCACACAGAGCTGCCTTGAGGCCGCCACAGAACAGGCCAATGCGGCGGCAAGCAGCGCGCAAAATGCCCAACAGGCCGCCGATACCGCTGTTCAGGCTGCGCAGGATGCCATGCCGGAAAACATCCTTGACCGCATAACGCAGGCTGAAACAGACAACACACAGCAGAATGCACGGCTGGATGATGCAGAGAGCAGCATCACCGCGATTTCATCAACCCTCATCGGCAGCATCATCACTGTACTGGCAACAAATGATTATGTGCCCAACGGCTGCGTGCCCGCCGATGGGGCGGAATATTCGCGTGAGCAGTTTCAGACCTTCTACGATTTGTACCTCACGGGTGATGCAAAACTGCTTACCTGCACCTACGCGAACTTTGCCGCGCAAGTGGCCCTTACAGGTAACTGCGCAAATTTTGCTGTGGATGCAGACAACCAAGCCTTCAAAGTACCGTTGCTGAAAGACGGCGACAGCATCACGCAGGCTTCAAGCGTTGCTGCAATTGGCAAGAGCGTTAAAGCCGGATTGCCGGATGCCACGGGTATTCTGGCGGTGTACGCACCATCAGCTCCACACGGAGGGATATTCACCACTGGCAGCTCTCAGAGTGTTTTATCCGGCGGCACGCTTATGAGCGGCCCGGCACTGAATACAAAATTATCCTCAAGCAATCCGATATACGGCAACTCCAACACAGTTACGGACGAACAAATTCGTCTGCGGCATTTTGTTGTTATCGCCAGCGCGCAAAACAACGCCAGCGTGTTTGACTGGTCTAACTATATGGTTGCGCTGGCTGGAAAGCTGAATACGGACTTTAGCAACAAACCAAGCAACATCGCATATGTTATAGAATCGTGGCGCAGTGGCTATAACTGGTACAGAAAATGGAGTGATGGATACATAGAACAGGGCGGTCGCATTGCTGACCAGGGAAGTACCGTGTACACAATTACGTTTAACACCGCATTTGCGGAAACAAACTATGACGCTTCAATCGAATTTTTAACGCAAGCAACAGGGACCTATAACGACTATGTGGGATGGGCAAAAACCATAAATAGAACCGTTTCTTCATTCCAATGCACAGGCAAAACAAGCAGCAGCAACAATGCAGCCATACAGTGGCGCGCCCGCGGTTATTAGGAGGAAATATGTACGCGATAGGTCAGACATTTGATGGAACATACCCTCCAGAAGCCGCGCAGTGGTGCAACGATAATGGGGCAATGATCGTCACTGTTGATGGTAGATATGTAATTCAGGCTACTCTTGCCCCCACGCAAACGCAGTTATACGCATCACTCCGCATCATTCGTGATGTGCGGCTTGCCTGCTCCGATAAAATGCTGCTGAGCGACTACCCCATCAGTGAGGACAACCTTGCAGAGGTAAAGGTGTACCGCACAGCCCTGCGCGACCTGCCAGACCAGGAAGGAGCGCCCTGGGATGGCGGCGGTGAGGCAACCCCTTGGCCTGAATCCCCTGACTGTATGCAAGCGGAACAACCATGCGCATAGCCCTGCAAAACTTTACCGGGGGCGAGATTTCGCCCACGCTTTCAGCCCGTTATGACCTTTCGCGCTACCGCAACTGCGTGTCTTGCATGGAAAACATGCTTCCCGGTCTGCATGGCGATGTGGCGAGACGGCCCGGCACCCGCTATCTGGCTGATCTTGGGGAATATTCTGTGCTGCTCCCCTTTTGCTTTAGCGCCCAGCCAGACCAAAATTTCCTTCTGGTTTTTGGCGAAAAAACCCTGCGCGTTGCAACGGTTGATGGTTTAACCTCCGCGTCCGCCATGGCTACCCCTTATGCGGCGGAAGACCTGCTTTCGCTCTGCCATGCCCAGGTGGGCGACGTGGTGTATCTGGCACATCAGAATTACCCTCTATACAAAGTCGTGCGACGCAATGACGATGACGGTGCCTACGCCTGGAGCATTGAAGAGGTGG
>QKDT01000330.1 GCA_003251995.1 Desulfovibrio desulfuricans | reverse complement strand
GACCAAGCAGCACAGCCAGAGAAGCTTCGGCCTTATCCACATCCACGGCGCTGGTATGCACCTGGGCGCGGGCAGTTTCCACTTCAGCCCTGGCACGCTGCCAGTCAAGCTCGGTGATATCTCCCTGCTTATAGCGGGCGGTGTAAATTGTAAACGCTTCTTCGCGGGATTTCAGCGTGCGGCGCGAGGTGTTAAGCTGCATGTCCATAGCCAACAGGGAAAAATAGCCCTGTGCGGTTTGTCCAGCAACTGAAAGCCGAGACGCTTCGTGCCCGATGACCGTCTTCATAAGCACGTCGCTGAGCATGGTATACTGGTTGCGGTACTTACCCCAGAAATCCAGTTCCCACGATGCGCTGAGCGCGCCCTGATAAGCGGTTGTAGAGCGAGACAGCTTGCTCTGGTTAAAGGGAACCGTATTGGCGCTCTTTGCCGACGCCCCTTGAGCGGCGGCAGAGCCCGTACCGTTGACCACGGGCATCAATGCGGCAGTGCCCACCCCAACCTGAGCGGCGGCGGATTCAATATTCGCCATGGATTGGGCCAGATCCTGATTGTTCTTCAGCGCTTCTTCAACCAGCGCAGAGAGAACAGGGTCGTTAAACCTGGTCCACCAGTCGGTATTCAAGGGCGCAGAGCCTATATCCACCGACCGCCACTGCTTGGGCATGTCCTGATCCGGCCTGTCATAATGCGGCGCAAGCGAGCATGCCGAAAGCAGCATGGTCAGCGTCAGCACCAATGCCGGTGTTGTAAACTTTATACCTTGGGCCTTGCCGGAAGCGCTCATATGTCGTCCTCCTGGTCTTCCGCAAGGTGATCTCTGCCCTCATTGGGATCAGTTTTGCCCTGCAGTTTCAGTGAGAGTTGCATGATGGCCTTAAAAAAGAAAGGCACAAACAGCGTGGCAATGCACGTTGCCGCCAGCATACCGCCGATAACAGCGGTACCGATGGCATGGCGGCTATTGGCGCCCGCACCCGTGCTGATAGCCAGGGGCACGCAACCGAGAATAAAGGCAAGCGAGGTCATCACGATGGGCCGGAAACGCAACTTTGAAGCGTGCGTAGCCGCCGCATCAAGGCTACGACCAGCGCGCCAGGCCTCAACGGCAAATTCCACGATAAGAATAGCGTTTTTAGCCGCCAGACCAACCAGGGTCACAAGTGCCACCTGGAAGTAGATATCGTTGGAGAGTCCACGCCCCCAGGTTGCCACCAATGCCCCAAACACGCCAAACGGCACAGCCGTGAGTACGGAGAGCGGCAGCGACCAAGATTCATACTGGGCCGCAAGAATCAGGAAGACCATGACCAGCGCCAGCACAAAGATAATGGTGGTGTCGGAACTTGCCAATTTTTCCTGAAGGGCGGAACCAACCCAACCCAACTGGTAATCAGAACTCAAAACCACGGCAGCGGCCTTTTCCATTTCGGCAAGGGCCTGCCCCGAAGAGTACCCGAGCGTGGGTGAACCCATGATATGCGCCGCCGGGAACACGTTATAACGTTCCACCACCTGCGGAGCAGTACGGCGTTCAAGAGTCATCACGGCAGTCAGGGGCACCATCTCGCCGTTTTTGTTGGGCACATATATATCATTGAGGCTTTCAGGCAACACACGTGTTTCCGCCTCTGCCTGCATGCGCACCTGGAAGGTACGGCCCATCAGGTTGAAGTCGTTGACGTATGTGCTACCAAAGGAGGCACTCATGGCAGAATACACATCCGCAATGCTGATGCCCATATCCTTGCAGCGTTCGCGGTCAAGGTTGGCATAGAGCTGTGGCGAACCAGTGGTAAAGAGGTTACGCACCATGCCAATAGCCGGATACTTGGGAGTGCCGTCGGCATTTTTGGAGGTAACTTCAGCCACCAGTTTGTTGGCGGCGGCTTCCATATCCTTAAGGCTGCCGTTACCGCGCATCTGCACGTATCCTTCAAAACCGCCGGTGGTACTCATGCCGCTGATGGGCGGCGGCGTAAAGCCCAGAATAAAGGCTTCAGGCTGCATCACGGTAACAGCACCAACAGTACCAACGATGGCGTCAGCCGAGTTTTTGGGGTCCTTGCGCTCTTCCCACGGCTTGAGCAGGGCAAAGAAGGTGCCGTAGTTGCTCTTGGCAGCCATGGAGGTAATATCCAGGCCAGAGAGCGTACCCACGCTCTTAACCGCGGGGTTTTTGAGCATGAAGTCGCTAAGCACCTTGTTTACCGCAGTGGTGCGGGGCTGGGCAGCGCCATCGTCCAGAATAGCCAGACCAAGCAGGTAGCCCTGGTCTTCGTTAGGTACCAGACCGCCAGGCACAACACGGAACAACCACGCGATACCCAGGAACATGAGTACGCAGAGCAACAGGGCCCGCAGGCTCGAAGCCTTGATAAAGCGCACCGCGTTCACATAACGGCGGGTTATGCGCCCGAAGACGTAGTTGAACCAGATAAAGCCCTTGGCAGGCTTGTAGTCATGCGCGTGCGGCTTGAGCAGCAAGGCGCAGAGTGCCGGGGTAAGCGTCAACGCTACAATACCCGAAAGCACAACAGACACCGAGATTGTAATAGCAAACTGCTTGTACATCTGCCCGGCAAGGCCGCCCATGAACGAAACAGGAATAAACACGGCGCACAGCACCAGCACAATGGCGATAACCGGGGCCGTAACTTCGTTCATGGCTTTGGCTGTCGCCTCCTTGGGCGGCAGATGCTCAGAACTCATGATACGTTCAACGTTTTCAAGCACAACGATGGCATCGTCCACAACGATACCGATGGCAAGCACCAGAGCGAACAACGTAAGCGTGTTGATGGTGTAGCCAAAGGCAAACAGACCCGCGAACGTACCGATAATGGACACCGGCACGGCAATGCAGGGAATAAGCGTGGCACGCCAGTTTTGCAAAAAGACGTAAACGACGATGAACACCAGGATCATGGCTTCGACCAGGGTACTCACCACTTCCTTGATGGATTCGATAACAAAGTCATTGTTATCCACCAGCAAGTTGTAGGAAAGGCCATCAGGCATGCGCGTGGCGATCTCTTCCAGTTTTGCCTTCACAAGATCGCCTGTGGCGATGGCGTTGGCGCCCGGCAGCAGATACACAGCGCCCATACGGGCAACCATGCCGTTGTAGCGGGAAAGAACGCTATAGTCCTTACCACCCAGCTCTATGCGGGCCACATCCTTGAGCCGCAGCATGGCGCTGTCCGCACCAGTGCGGATAATGATTTCGCCAAACTCCTCAGGCGTTACAAGGCGGCCCTGGGTGTCGATCTGCCAGGTGAGCTCGGTAGAATCAGGGGTGGGCATATCGCCCAGGCGGCCTGGCGCGTATTGTGAGTTCTGCTCCTGAATGGCTTCGCTTACCTGAGAGGCGGAGATACCGTACTTGGCAAGCTTGTCCGGTTGCAGCCAGATGCGCATGGAATAATCCATGCTACCAAACAGGGAGCAGTCGCCAACGCCCGCGAGACGCTTGAGCTCGTCAACAACGTTAACCTGTGCCCAGTTATGGATGTACACATCGCTGTACTGCCCATTGGGCGAATAATAACAGAACACCTGCAACATGGCGGGCGAACGCTTAACAACAGAAACGCCCTGTCGGCGCACGTCTTCTGGCAGCGTGGTCTGCGCCAGGTTGACCTTGTTGTTGACGTTGACCAAGGCCATGTTGGGGTCGGTGCCCAACTTGAAGTACACGTTGATGCTGCCCGACCCGGAACCAGAGGCGGCTGTGGATGTCATGTAGAGCATGTTTTCCACACCGTTGATGTTCACTTCAAGCGGAGCCAACACTGTAGAGGCGATGGTTTCCGCAGAAGCACCGGGGTACGACACGCTCACGTTGACCGTGGGCGGCACAAGGTCTGGGTATTGGGCGATGGGCAGGGCCTTCATGGCCAACGCGCCCACCAGGGTTATGACAATAGAAATAACAGCAGACAGTACCGGCCTGCGCAAAAAGAAATTCGGCTTTGTAGAAACAGCCATATGCTACCTACTTCTTCGGCGCGGCATCCTGGGGCTGCTGCCCACCGGCTTGCTGCACGCGCACTTGAGTCCCGGGGCGGGCTTTGATGATACCTTCACTGATGATGCGTTCGCCGCCTTTAAGGCCCGAACCCACCAGATATTTATCTCCCACAGCCACAGACACCGTGATGGGGATGGGGTAGACCTTGTCGTCCTTATCCAGCCCCATGACCATCGCACCCTTTTGGGTCATAACAACACACTTTTGCGGAATGAGGATAGCGTTTTTAAGGATATCGCCCTCCACAAACAGGCGTACATACTGCCCGGGCATGATCTGCCCGTTGGTATTGGGAAACACCGCGCGCGCCTTGATAACGCCCGTGGTGGGCTGCACCTGACTGTCGATAAAGGTCACTTCGCCCTCGGTGGCATACATGGTGCCATCAAGCAAACGTAATTTGGCCTTGTAGCGGTTGCCCTGCGGAAACTGCAAAACACCGCTGGCTGCAAGCTGCTGCCGCTGCATGCGTTCAGGCGCGGCAATAGAAAAATCAATGTACATGGGGTCAGTCTGGTTCACATAGGTGAGCAGCGAGTTGTTGCTCACCAGGTTGCCGGGGGTGTAGTTTTCCTTGCTGCTGAAGCCAGAAACAGGGGCTACCACCTGGCAGTAATCCAGGTTGATCTTGGCCTGGCGCAGGGCGGCCTTGGCGCTCTCGTATGAAGCGCGGGCTGAATCGCGGTCTTTTTGCGAAACAGCATTTTTTTCATACAAGGGGCGAATGCGCTTCCATTCACGCTCGGCATTGACAAATGTGGCTTGGGCCTGCTGCACCTGGGCTTCGTACGTATCGCGCTCAAGTTGGAACAGTTGCTGCCCGGCTTTGACAAAATCGCCTTCGTTATACAGGCGTTTTTCAATAATGCCTGTTACACGGGCGCGCACTTCAACAGAGCGCGAACCGGTAGCTTGCGCCTGGAACTGACTGGGCCAAGGGGTATCGGCAGCCGTCACATCAACGGCAGACACCGGCAAGCGCATGTCGGGATGTCCTTTTTTATCGCTTTCGCAAGCGACAAGGGCAAGGCAAAGCCCCAATACAACTGAAATTTTTGCAATAGATCTGATACTCATGAATAACTCCATATTGCGTGGCGCACGGCTCTAAAAACACGCACGACGTAACGGCGGAGGGTTAAGTTTCCACCGCGACGGGTTATCGCTAAACGTCGTTCCTGGGGGGATCAGCATGGAAGATTAGGCGCTTGCAAGCGCCTTGTATGACGCGTTGGGGGCGTCATACAGCCCCAGCCTGGAAAACACACCGACAATTGCAGTAAACCACCCCTTTAAAGAGCACAGTTCACGCCAAAAAGCAATGTATCGAGGGCGAAGGCAACCAAAA
>QKDT01000111.1 GCA_003251995.1 Desulfovibrio desulfuricans | reverse complement strand
CTGCACCAGTGCTGCTCAAAGCCAAAAACCTAGCCGCCCACTGTGCATCTGCAATTGAAATCATTGAAAAAACTTTTATATTTGTGCGTGACAGCATTGCCCATTCTGTAGACTGCGGTGGCATGGCTGTTACCTGTAGCGCCTCGGAAGTGCTACACGTGCGTCATGGCCTGTGCTACGCCAAGGCGCATCTTTTGGCGGCATTGTTGCGTGCCAACGGTATTGCCGCTGGCTTTTGCTACCAGTTGCTGGGATTTGAAAACGAACACGACACACACCGGGTTTTGCACGGCCTCAACGCCGTGTGGTTTGCAGAACAAAAAATCTGGCGGAGGCTGGACGCACGGGGCAACAAACCCGGTGTAGACGCCCAGTTTGTGGCGGACGGCCCAGAGCGGCTGGCATTTACCGTGCATCCCCAGTATGGCGAGGTGGACTATCCCCATATTTTTGCAGAGCCAGATACCGGGGTAGTTCAGGCATTACGCAGCCATGCCGCCATCGCCCAATTGCTGCCCCATCTGCCGCAACACCTTGCCAGTTCCGTCTGATATCTTGCCGTCATCCTGGCTCGGTCTTCCCCCACGCTCCTCCGCAAATGACATCTTCTGACAGCCAATCAGCCCTCAAGGTAGATTGTGCCGCAGACACGCATCTGCTATGCTCTGCCCCGCTGCGGGTCAAATACCCCAGCGCGAAAGCCTTCACGGCAAAGGTTCGCTACGCGGGCCACTCAGCCGCAACGGAGAACGCATGGGTCAAGATATTTTCGACCTTATTATTGTACTGATTCTGGTATTTTTTGGCGCACGGGGCTTTATCCATGGCTTTGTGGGCGAAGTTGCCGGCCTTATTTCACTGCTTGGCGGTTTTTGGGCTGCGCACCACTATCACCCACTGCTTGCGCCGCGTCTCACACTCATCACCGACCCCTCATGGCGCATAATTGCTGCCTACGTACTCATATTTCTTGCAGTTATTATTTCTGTGGCCATTCTGGCCCGTATCCTGCAAAAAATACTTTCATTTTCCTTTGTCTCGTGGGCCGACAAACTGGCAGGCGGCATGCTTGGTCTTGCCAAAGGCGTACTGTTGTGTTCGCTGGCCCTGCTGTTTCTGCAAAAATTTTTCGCAGGCGCGCCCTTTATGCAGCACTCGCGCGCACTGCCCTACTTCAACGCGCTCATGACCCAGGTTCACGGCTGGCTGCCGCCCGACCTCACAGCCCGCCTGGGCATTTAACTGCCAGAATTACCAAGGAAACAAGCTATCATGGAAAAGACCGCCCTTGAAGAACTTCAGCTTATCATAGACCAACTCACTGCCCCCGACGGCTGCCCATGGGACAGGGAACAAACGCCCGAAAGTCTGGCAGAATATGTTATCGAAGAAAGTCACGAGCTTGTGAGCGCCATCCGCTCTGGCAATGTGGCTGACATTCGCGAAGAACTGGGCGATGTGGCCTTTCTGCTGCTTTTTGTTGCGCGGCTGTATGAAAAGAAGGGACAGTTCAATCTTGACGACGCCCTCAACAACAACCGGGCCAAGATGATCCGCCGTCACCCCCATGTCTTTAGCAACACGGTTTTTGACAGCCTGGAAGAGCAGCTCAAGGCCTGGGAAAAAATCAAGCGTGCGGAACATACCGACGCCGAAGGCAAGCCCAAGGGTCTGTTTGACAGCCTGCCCGAAAGTCTGCCGCCGCTTGCCAAAGCCTACCGCATCAACTCCAAGGCCGCCCGCGTGGGCTTTACCTGGCAGGAAGATGAAGAGGTGGAGCAGCAGGTGGAAGCCGAATGGCTGGAGTGGCTGGATGCCTCCGCAGGTGGCGATCAGGATGCCCAGAAACACGAGCTGGGCGACCTGTTGTTCAGCATTGCCGAACTTGGTCGCCGCAAGGGCATCAAGGCCAGCGAAGCGTTGGACTATGCCAATCGTCGTTTTCTCAAGCGCTTTGCCCGCATGGAAGAAATCGCCCGTGAGCAGAACCTCGATTTTTCGGCCCTGACCCTCGACGAGAAGGACGAGCTGTGGAACACAGCCAAAGCCGAGGAATCCGCTGCAAAGGTCTAGTGGGCGCGAGCATGCGTACGCTGGGATTTTTGGGCTGCATGCGCTGGCTTTTGCCGATGCGTAGCGGGCTGGCGACACTACTCCCCATTGTGGCGGTACTTGTCGTAAGCCTGGCCCTCGCGGCCTGCACACCGCGCAGCGGCGCAACGCAAACCACCCTGCGACGCAGCCAGCCCGGGGGGAGCGCCCCTCTGCTGCCGCGTGCCGACCCCGGCTACCTGCAATGGCTTGAGCGGCAATCCATGCTTGGCTCAACCCAGGAACTGACGGGGCAAGTCTCCGGCACTGACCTTATCTGGCGCAACAGCGCCTCGGCGCGTCGCGTTCCCCTATTGCTTACTGCCGCGCCCAACTGGTTTGACGTAAACCCGCACAGCCTTGACGCAGGGCAACCAGCCCTGCGGGCCTTGGCGCAATCTGGCATGGAGACCTTTTGGGCACAGGCCGGATTTAGCGGGCTGTTTTTGGCCCCCATGGGAGAAAAAGGCGACATTTGGAGTGCCCACGCCGCGTCGGCAACGCCCGACATGGCGGCAGAGGTGGGCGACAATATCACGGCGCTGCGGGCCGACCCCTCGCTGGGTTCTGACGATGATTTTTCCCGTCTGACAACAAAACTGGATCAGGCCCAAATGCAAATGGGCGGAGAACTCCCCCCCGCTGCTACGGGGCTTGGGCCTGACTTTATTCTTCAGGCCCGTCGGGCCTCGCGCTTTGATGGCCTGTATGCCATGATGGCTGTGCCGCAAAAGGATTGGGATATTTTGCCAACCGCCGCAGACGAGTGGGATTGTCTGCCCCTGCGCCAGGCCGCAGTTGCGGATTTGCGCAAGCGGGGCGTCATCCCCGGCATGCTGCGGCGCGACAGCCTTGACTGGACAACCCCTGGTGGATGGGCCGTTACCGGAGAGGTACGCGGCGCGGATGGTCAGGTGCGGCGCTGGGTCTACCGCTATAGTGGTAATGCCCTTCGCCCTGTGCTGCTGTGGCAGGACCCATCGGGGCAGGCCCGACGAGTATTTTCCGCAGCCGTCATCCAGCACACAGGTTTGCAGCAGCAGACCCTGGCGGGTATCAGACTGGAGGCCCTCATGGGCCTGGACGCGCAGGTTGAAGGCCAGAGCGGGGGCAGAGCAGACCCTTCCACGTTGGTTCCCGGCCTGGAAGCGCTGGAAACACTGGCAGGTGAAGTTCACCGCTATGGCGGTTGGGCTGTGCAGGATGACGTGCTGCCCCCCTCGCTGACGCGGGCGGTGCTTGCCACCGCTGTTGATTTCAGCCGCGACAGCATCACCCCGGCGGCAGCCGGGTACGCACTGCTGAGTGGCGATGCCGCGCCCCTGGGCGCACTGCTGAAGGCCTCGCTGGCGGCGGGCGTTGACCACAGCCGCCTTGCCCGCGGGTTGCGCGACAGGCAATATGTTGATTGGCGTCCCCTGCTGGACCTGCCAGACGGTCAGGCGCTGGTGCGCCGGGCGCAGGCGCTTGCCAAGGGCGCCCCCAATGCTTTTGGGCTGCCCGCAACACAGGCGGAACTGGCAGTGCGGGCACTGGGGATTGATGATGCCGCAGCCGCACGCCCCGAACATGCGCAAGCCATGCAATCTGCCTGTCTGCTTTTGCTTGGCTGGCGTATTGGTTTACCAGGTCTGACATTTTTGAGCCCGCAGGATCTTACGGGCGCGTTGGGTCTGCCACAGGGTTCCGGCAAGGGTGCCTCCAGCGCCAACAGCGTGCCTCTGTGGGGGGCTTCTGCCCTGCCTGGCGCGCAAACCGCCGCGTCATTGGCCTTTGGCCCGCTGGATACCCAATGGAACCGCGAAACCAGTTTTGCCAGACAGATCGCCCGCCTGTTACGGACCAGACGTGCGACCGGGCTTGCCTCGGGCCGTCTTGTGCAAGTGATAAGTGGCCCCTCGGGATGTGTGGCGACCTTAAGTTCATTGCCTGACGGCGGCTACTGGCTGCTGGCAGCCAATTTCTCTGATCGAAAACAGCATGTTGCCTGTCCCTTGCCCGCTGGTGCGCAAGGCCCTGCGCGTGATGTGCTGAGCGGCCTGAGCCTGCCCACGGGGCGCACCGTTGAAATTGACCTCGATGCCCGCCAAGCGCGACATATTTTGCTTGGTGAGTTGAAAACGCATGAAGGAGCGATGCCATGACCCAGAACAGCGCCCAGAATCCCGAAGGCCAGACTGCCTGTCAGTCCGGGGGCCAGCAGAGCAGCGCAAAAGGGGATCACACCCTTTCTGATTCGCAAGTTGCTGAGGCAATTTCCCAGCCGTCTGCACCCGCTCCTGATCCTTCGGGCGCGGCACAGGCTGCGGCGACAGCCGCCACCGCCGCAGCATCCCAAGAAAGCGCGGCCCCCAAGGCGTCCCGCCCGGTAACGATTTCGGCCAAGGGTTTCAGGGGTATGTTCGGCAAGGCAGGCAAAATAGGCAAAACCACCGCTTCCGAAAAAGCAGCGGAACCTGCGCCGCAGCCTGCCGCTCCCGGCTTTGCGGATAAGCTGTTTGACACGGCTAGTATTGCCGGGCCGCTGGCATTGCTGCTGATCATGCTCGCTCAGGCATGGCCCGCCCTTATGGGGCACAGCCTGTACTGCCCCCGCGAGGCTGCTGGCATTGTGGCCTTTACGCAAACCGCTCAAAGCGGCATGTGGCTTGCCCCCGCTGGTGACGGCCTTTCACAGTGGCCCGTATTTTTCTGGTTCTTGCGCGGTATGGATGCCTTGCTTACCAAGGCGGCTCCGCAGTTTGCCCATCTGCTCTTTCCTCTGGCTGCCATGGTCGGCACCCTGCTGAGCCTTGTGGCTGTGTGGGGGCTGGGCCGGGTTGCCGGGCTGGATCGCCGCGCCGCTCTGGCTGGCGGCATACTGCTGCTCTGCGCTCCCATTTTTGCGCCCCTCTCTACTTTTGTTGGAGCGGAAGCTCTGGGTGCGGCACTGACATTGCTTTCTCTGGCCTGTCTGTGCCACGGCTGGCAAAAAACGGGAACGACCATCACCCTCCCTGTGGGCTTTGGACTTGCCGCCCTGGCAGGGCTGACTGGCGGGCTTTTCCACCTGCTGCTGCCCGTCCTGACCAGCCTGGTCTTTCTGCTCTGGCGGGGCGGATTCCGCCGCGCGCAAAAGGCGGATGGGCTTGCGGGCTTTGTCATCATGTTGGTCATGGTTGGATGCTGGCTTGCCGTGGTCATGCTGTGGCAGCAGCCTCAGGGATACCTTAAAAACCTTGGCACCCAACTTGTGACCTGGCCTGTGACCAAGGCAACATGGTGGAAGCCCCTTGCGTTCACAGCACTGGGTCTGCTGCCCTGGCTGGCTGTGATATGCGGTGTTT
>QKDT01000197.1 GCA_003251995.1 Desulfovibrio desulfuricans | reverse complement strand
GGGTGTTGTACTTTGCTTACCTGTTGGGGGCTATTCGTTACAGGATGTTGAAGCTATTCTTGCGGAGCCTCGCTACGCCCATCATCGCGATGCGATGTATCGGGCCCGCGTTCAGCCTTGTTACGCTGATCGCGGTGGTCGTCCTTTCGATCGTCGGCCCTACGGTCGTCATTGTGGTCGCGCGGCTGTTCTCTGTCCCTTTTCATTCTATCATCGTGCTGTGGTGCCTCAGGGTAATGACGGGGCCTTTCCCTGTCAGGCGGAGGAGCGTCAAAGGGAACACAAGCCGAAAAAAACAGGTAGCACGAAGCCAGTATGATCAACGAGATTTTATTCATATTTTCATAACCTTCAGGTTGAATTGTATGGACAAATACTTGCCCAATTGCTTTTTAGAAACAAATTCCATCAAAGTAAAGGCCCATGTTTACCATGCAATCTAGGGGCATGTTGCGGTAAATGTACCCTTACATGGGCAACATTTGGCCTCGCAGCTAAAGAGTACAGTTCCGTACTCTTGTCAAATTGCTGATTTGAAGGGGCCAGGTGCAGCATGGCATGCTCGTGCATGTTGCCCTTGCGTTTAGGCAATGCCATTGCTATTGCAAAGAGGCAATAATCTGCACATAGCACTCGCCTTTTTTCCTTTTGCCAACGCGGTTATAGTCAACGTCTCAACAAACCATTCGCCCGCTGGGGTAGCGCCATGAGCAAAGAATGTCTGCATATTCTGTGGGTTAACGATAACCCTGTCACTGCTGAAAATATGGTTTTTATGTATGCCACCAACTCCTTGCTGAAGGGTTGGTGGAGGGAAGTTCATCTTATTCTTTGGGGCGCAACTGTAATGCTGATTTGCGAAGATGTAAAATTGCAGGAGCTTCTTAAAAAGTTTCATGATGCTGGTGGACATGTTTCTGCTTGTAAAAAGTGCGCAGAAAACCTTGGAGTATTGGAAAAGTTGGAAAGTATAGAGGGTGTGGATGAAGTGTTTTACATAGGTGAAACATTCACCAATATTCTTAAGGATGATGAAAAGCTTATTACCATATAGCGGTTACAGAGCTTTCTTTTTACTGGCTGGCTTTTGAGCAAAAGTTCTGCCCCTGGTCTGTTGGCTCATGCCATGTGCTGCTTGTTGGGCAATTGACCTGAAGAGTGTGACTGGGGCGGCTAACATGACTCAAATGTTAACGTGGGGTGTACCTTCACTGGATAAGCATTATCTTTTTGATAATGTATTGTTTGGGGGGGGCCGCACGTTTGAAGGTCGAGTATGCTGTTTGCGGTGTATGAATGACGTCGTGCAACCTTTAGCGGGCGATTGCTCTTGGACGGTTTTGCATGCGAATCAAAGCTTTTTTGACTATATTACGTGACCTCTTTTTGCCCCAGCGTCGCAATTTCTGCCCGCATTGCGGCGGTGTGCATTGCATTGGTGCATGCCAGTTCAATGAAGTAAAGTTGGGAAACGGGGTAGAGCAGGCGGGTGAAAAAACGAAACAGCCCATCGGCCTTGGAGAGAAGAAAAAATAGAAGTGGGCGGTTGGTCTGTGATAAAAAAAGCCGCTGCGTGAGCAGCGGCTTTTTTTATCACAAAGAAATTTGTGGTCTACCAGCGGCGGGGCGCAGGGCGGCGTTCTTCGGCCTGATTGATGCGCAGGGTGCGACCGCCAAAGTCAACGCCGTTCAGGGCTTCAATGGCCTTGTGGGCATCAGCTTCGTCCATTTCGACAAAGCCAAAGCCGCGGGGGCGACCGGTTTCGCGGTCCATGATAAGCTTAACGGAAAGGGCTTCGCCGTAAGGGGCGAACAGGGCTTCAACGCCTTCCTGGGTGGCAGAAAAAGGCAGATTGCCGACATAAATAGAAACAGCCATAACGACTCCTTTGATGAGGTGGGTAAACTTTCCGCTTGAAGCCTTACCCACGCAAAGTCTCTGGCAAAAAGAAATACTGCACCCTATGAATGAGTACGAATAATACTGTAAAGTGGCAATGCCGTCAAGTATTATCTGCACTGTGGGTAAAAATGATTGTCAAAATGAAAAATACTGACTGAAATACTCCGCAATGGGTTGTGTTTTTACATTCCTAAGAGAGCATCAATCTTGTATTTACTGGTTATACACTCAGTATCGCTTTGCCAAAAACTATAAAAGGCCGGAAAAACCGGCCTTTTGGACATCAAGTTATTAGATAGCTTGTGCCTTTTTTTTGGCAGGAGATTTTTTTGCTTTGACAGGAGCCTTGGCAGAAGCTTTTTTTGCTTTTACAGAGACTTTCGTCTTTTTAGCCTTGCTGGCTTTGCTGGCCTTTGTTCCGCTTGCAACAGTCGCCGAAGCGGCTTTAGCAGCGTTAGCTTCAGTGCTAAGCAGGCAGGGGGCGATCATAAGCGAAAGGGCCATAGCAGCCATAAGGAGCTTTTTCATGTTCGTATCCGTTTCTTCTGGTTATGCCACATCTACAACAATATGGCTGTACGTCTATGGCATGAGCGGACGCCGGACGCAATAACTAATTTTAGCCTAGGGAACCGTGGTTTTGCGGGCTTTTTTTGTAGATGGGGTCTTATAGTGGCTCGGCTTTTGCCCCCGCCAGATCACGGTTGACAAAAACCGGGGTCGAATGCTCTAAAGATGTGCTGCGAAATGCCGCCGCATTGAGTATGTCCTTGCGGCTGACGCGGGGCGTAAAACTGACGGCAAGTGCGGCATGCACCTGCTTTGCTGCGCCAGCCACAGCTCGCTCAGCAGTTTATACGGCACCTCTAACACAAAGAATCGCCATGGCTTTTTTTGCACCCCGTGATGTCAAGACCACACTTGCGTGCCCGACCTGCGGCGCGCCCCTGTATATCGCCCGCACCTGCCACGAAGTTTATATGCACTGCCCGGCCTGCAAAGCCCAGTTTCCGCTTCAGGATTACATTCGCCAGGCGGATGAAGTCATGGAGCATTTTTTGGAAAACGTATACTGCAATCGCATTTAGGCTGCCGCGTCTAGCGGCTGTGCTTAGCCGGCCTGCTCCGTTGCTTGTCTGATGTGTTCGCGGGCCAGTTCTCTGGCGGCCGCCATGCCGCTGGCCCACGCCCAGTGCAGGTTGTAGCCGCCCAAGAGGCCGGTAACGTCCAGCAGTTCGCCCACCACAAACAGGTTTTTGTGTACCAGACTGCGCATGGCTTTGGGGTCTACTTCGTCGGTATTTACGCCGCCGTAGCAGGCCTCTGCTTTTTTTAGCCCTGCTGTTGCCAGCGGAGTGACGCTATGTTGCTGCACAGCTTCCAGAATAGCCACGCGCGCCGCGCGTGAGAGTTCCGCAATCTTGCGGCGGGCTATTGGCTCTGGCAGCAAAGCGTCTACAAGTCTTTGCGGCAAAAGCCTCGCCAGCAGCGCGCGCGCTGTTTGCCTGCCCGCCTGCGGTGCGTCCAAAAGCGCAGCCACATCCTGCCGGGGCAAAAAATTCAATGTCAGGGCAGTGCCTTCCTTCCAATAAAGTGACGCCTTAAGGGCAGCTGGGCCGCTCAGACCCTCATGGGTAAAGAGCAGGTCGTCCTCCCATTGCTGCTGTTCAAGGGTGATCCCAACGGGCAGGCTGATGCCCGTGAGACCTAGTAGGGGGGAGCCTGCATCGAGGCGCAGCGGCGCAAGGGCCGCACGGGGGGGAACAATGCTGTGCCCTAGTTCTTCCGCCAGTCGGTAGCCAGATCCGCTGCCGCCAGCCTGAGGCCAGGCCGGGCTGCCTAGCGCCAACACCACGGCCTTAGCCCGCCATGTGCCCCCATCGGTCAGTACGGCAAAACCAGCAGGCTCCACTTCAATACTCGTAACGGCAGTGCCACAGGCAATGCCACATCCCTGTTGGCGGCAGTCGTCTGCCAGCGCCCTGACCAAGCGTTGCGCGGAAACAGTGAGAAAAAGCTGACCGTGGGTGCGTTCTTCAATGGGCAGATTCCACCCGTCCACAAGGCGCAGCATATGCTCCGGGGTAAAGCCCTTGAGGGCCGGTGCGCAAAAAGCGTTGCCCTTGCTCCCTTCACAGCGATAGTCCTTGGGGCTGACCGAGCGGTTGGTAAAGTTCGCCTTGCCCCCGCCGCTCACAGCGAGCTTGCGCCCAGGAACCGGCCCACGCTCCAGTAGCACCACTTTTAGACCTTTTGCCGATGCTTCACGGGCGCACATGAGCCCCGCAGCGCCAGCACCCAAAATCAGCACATCCACGCTTTCTGTCGCGCGGGGTTGGGGTGTGCGGGTTTGCCGGGCCGTTTTGTCCTTGGGAGCTGTGGGCGAGGCAGAATTTTCACCCTTGGGCGTGGCTGACTCCGCGCGCTTGCGTTGCGCTGCGTTGCCAGCGTGGGCTGCGGACGAAGTATTTTTGCCCGGTGCTTCTGAAGCAAAGGCTTGGCGTGCGGGATTTGACAGAATTTTGCGCGTGGCGCTATTTTGTGAAGCTTTCTTATGCATGCGGCGAAGGTATACGAGCCTTTGGCGGCTGCCAAGCCTTTGTGTTGGGGCAAACCTTCTCTGTCCCATGTGTACAGCGGAATGCCATGTCGTAGCCGCCATCAACAGATGAAGACTGTCAAAAAAATTACAAAATTTTGAGAGGCTTGCGCTGTTTTTGACGGTGCGCAAACCGTAATTACTTTTTAACCGAGATTACCATGCCTGTTATTGCTTCCCAATACGTTGCACCCTGGTTTGTACGCAACGGTCACGCCAATACCATGTGGCCTGTTCTGTTTCGAGAAGAACCGCAACTTTCGCCCTCCGTACTCCGTTTGCGGTTGGGAACTCCCGATGGGGATTTTCTTGATGTGGACCAGCACCCATCAATGGACAGAAACAGAGTAGAGCGTCCTTTTGGGCAGGGGCGGGGCATAGCCGTTGTTTCGCACGGGTTGGAGGGTAACAGCCGCCGTAAGTATGTGCTGGGCATGAGCAATACCCTGCGGTCGTTGGGATTTGATGTTCTGGCCTGGAACATGCGCTCCTGCTCGGGCGAGAGCAACCGCACCGCACGCCTGTATCATATGGGCGAAATTGAAGACCTTGGAACTGTGGTGCGCTTTGCGGAACAGTTTGACCGACCCCTGCTGCTTGCCGGTTTTAGCATGGGCGGCAACCAGATTTGCCGTTATCTGGGGCGAGGGCCTGTTTCAGCGCTGGTCAAGGCTGCCATTGCGGTTTCGGTTCCCTGCGATCTCTCGGCGGCTGCGCCAGTGATGGATGGCCCGTCCTGCCGTATCTATATGGGCTATTTTTTGCGCACGTTGCGTAAAAAAGTGAGCGAAAAGGCGGCACGTTTCCCTTCCTATCCATCAGCGGAGGGTGTCAACAAAATCCATACCTTTGCAGAATTTGACGAACGCTTTACCGCACCAGCCTTTGGTTTTGCTTCTGCCCAGGATTATTGGGAAA
>QKDT01000051.1 GCA_003251995.1 Desulfovibrio desulfuricans | reverse complement strand
TGTGCGGTAAAGACTTGTTCTGGGGGCATCCGGGGGAAATTTTTGACAATTACTGGGCGCGCAATATCCAATCCCGGCGCTGAAGTTGCCTACATGCTTTTTGGCATTGCAGGAATGCTGATGTCTATATCTTATTGAAGTGCAGAAGCCAAGAAGGCTGTCCTCTAGTATAGCAGATAAATAAGCGGGGCAGCAAATTAAAAAGCCGCCACGACAGTGATGCGTAGCGGCTTTTGTTGTTGGTATATTAGCCTGTTACAGCAAGTTGCAGCATGTTGCAGCAGCTTTGTGTGGGCGAGTTCTAGCCCAGGTTTACATTTGATTTAAGGTAAAATTCGCCTTCTCGCGCCCAGTAGCGCAGGCCCGGGTGATCGCGGAACTGCTCAAGCGCCACATTTTGCGAAAGGTCGTCAGGCCCCTTGAAGCGAATTTTAACCTGCCGCATGCTGTCGCCAGAGGCGGAAGACAGCACAGAGATAATGCTCATGCCCTGAGCCTTGAGCTTGTCGAGAAGCTCGCGGATCGTGCCGGGCTGATAGGGCACAATAAAGCCCACTTCCACACCTGGTTGTTCTGCGCCGCTGATATCAAGCAGGGCTTTGAACACATCCCAGCCAGTGATAATGCCCACCAGTTTGTCTTCATCATTCACCACGGGCAGGCAGGCAACATGCTTGTTGATCATCATTTTGGCTGCCTGCTCAATGGTGCTTTTGTACGTGATGGTTACCGGGTCAACCACCATGACGTCTCTGACCTTGGTTTCGCTCATGATTTCCAGAAGCTCAATGATCTCAAGCCCCGTGGATCTTTTGGGCGCGAAGCTGCGAATATCCGTTGAAGAAATAATCCCAACCACAACGTTATTGGCGTCAACAACGGGGAGCCGGTTTATTTTGTGTTCCTTGAACAGCTTGCGGCACTGGAGCAGGGTTGCGGTCGGCGGAACAGAAATAACTTTGGATTGCATCCAGTCGAGTATAAGCATGGCATCCTCCCTAAGGGTAGTGCGAGGGTTGCCCCTCCCGTCTGGTGGAAATGGAACGGGCCGCTTCAGTCAAGCTCGTTCCATGGGGGAGCTGTTACTTGGAACAGCCGCAACCACAGCCCTGCAATTTGTTTCTTATGAATTCGGGCAAAATTCCGCGCACAGATTCAATTGTGACCATGCGACGCATGATGCCCAACTGGTCTTGTAGCGGCAATTGCTTGGGGCACACATTGTCGCAAGCCAACAACCCCATGCAGCCAAACACGCCGTTGTCGTCGCCGATCAGGTCGTAATAATCGGCGGGGGTGCGGTTGTCGCGCGGGTCAATATAAAAGCGCGCCATGCGGTTGATGGCTGTAGCGCCAATAAAGTCCTCGCGCATGCGGGCAGTGCCGCAGGCTGCCACGCAGCAGCCGCATTCAATGCAACGGTCAAGCTCAAAAATCTGGGTTGCCAGATCGTTGCTCATGCGTTCTTCCTGCGCTACGGGGTCGAATCCTTTTGTGGTGTGAATCCACGATTCGATCTTGGCCCCCACATTGCGGAACCATGTTCCCGTATCCACCGAGAGGTCGCCCAAAAGCTTGAACACCGGCAGCGGATGCAGGGTGATATGGCTTGGCAGGTCGCTGGTTTGCGTATGGCAGGCCAGGCCGGGGCGTCCGTTGATGACCATGCCGCACGAGCCGCAAATGCCGGCGCGGCAGCAAAAATCAAACTGCAACGAGGCATCCTGCGTTTCGCGGATCATGTTCAGGGCAATAAACAGCGTCATGCTGTTGTGCTCTTCAAGCTGGAAGGTCTGCATATGGGGCTGCGAGAGCGGATCCAGCGGATTGTAGCGGAATATCTCAAACGTCAGATTGCGTCCCATGTGGCTCTCCTTACCCCTGTTGTGCGTACGGTACGATTTTTTCCTGGTCTATGTCGGCGGCAATGATTTTGCCACCGCCGTATCCACGGTCACCGGGAGGCAGAATATAGAAAGGCGTTGCCGGTTCGTACTTGAGGGTGGGCAGGGTGTCGCCTTCCTTCCAGTAGGCCAGGGTGCGGTTGAGCCATTCCTTGTCGTTACGTTCGGGGTAGTCTTCGCGGGCGTGGGCACCACGGCTTTCGGTGCGCATCAGCGCGCCATAGGCGGTGCAGAGCGCCAGCTTGAGCATGCCGGGCACGCGCAGGGCCATGGAAAGCTCGGCGTTGGGGCCGGGGATATTGCCGCTGGCAAGGCGCATGTTCTTGGTGCGCTCCAGCAGTTCCTGAAGCTTGGCAACGCCAGCTTCCAGATCTTTGCCGTTACGGAAAATACCCACATGCTCCATCATGGTGTCCTGCATGGCATTGCGCAGGGTGTAGCAGTCATCGCCCGTGCCGCGCAGCAGGGCGGCGATGCGCTCCTTGACCTTGAGTGAGGCATCCTTCATGGCCTGCGTGGAGAATACGGTTTCGTATCCTTGCAGGAATTCCACCAGTTTTGCGCCCACAATGCGACCAGAAACAATGGTTTCTGCCAGCGAATTGCCACCAAGGCGGTTAAAGCCGTGCATATCCCAGCAGGCGGCTTCGCCAGCGGAGAAGAGGCCCTCAAGGCCATAGGCGTGACCATCCTTGTTAATGCGCACGCCGCCCATGCTGTAGTGGTGGGTGGGCCGCACGGGGATAAGCTGGTGAATGGGATTTACACCCAGGAAGTGCGTTGAAATATCGTACACTTCGCGCAGGTTTGTGGTGATGTGCTTCTCGCCCAGGTGGCGGATATCCAGCCACAGATGGTCGCCGTAAGGGCTCTTTACGCCCAGGCCCTTGCGCATATGCTCGGTCATGCGGCGTGAAACAACGTCGCGCGATGCGAGTTCGGCCTTTTCAGGCTCATAGTCGGGCATGAAACGGTATTCGTTCACGTCCAGCAGTGTGCCGCCGTCACCGCGGCAACCTTCTGTCACCAGAATGTCGGTGGGCACGGTGCCTGTGGGGTGAAACTGCACAGCTTCCATATTGCCCAGCGGTACAACACCAGTTTCAAGGGCGGTGATCTGACCGCCGCCATCGCAGATGATGGCATTGGTGGTGGCGCGGTAAATGCGTCCGTAGCCGCCAGTGGCAATAAGCGTAGCCTTGGAGAAATAGCCAACCAGCTCGCCGGTGCGCAGATCGCGGGCCACGCAGCCCATGCAGCGTTGACCGTCGTGGATCAGGGCTTCGGCCTGCATGCGGTCATGTACATCCACACCCAGTTGCAGCAGCCGGTTATCCAGGGTGAACAGCACGGCATGCCCTGTGCCGTCAGAGGTGTAACAGGTACGCCACTTGGCGGTGCCGCCAAAGGCGCGCGAGTGGATAAGCCCCTCGTTTTCCTTTTTTTCTGTTGCCTGAAAGGGCTTACCGCCCTTGTAATATGTGTGTTCGCCGGGAACAACGCGGCTCCACGGCACGCCCATCCAGGCCATTTCGCGCATGGCGATGGGGCCTGTTTCGGCGAACAGACGGGCCACTTCCTGATCACAGCCCCAGTCTGAGCCTTTGACAGTGTCGTTAAAGTGGACTTCCGGGCAGTCGCCCTCGCCCATTATTGAGTTGCCAAGGGCCGCCTGCATGCCGCCCATGGCGGCAGAAGAGTGCGACCGCTTGGGCGGCACCAGCGAAAGACAGATAACCCGAAAACCCGCCTGCGCCGCTTCTACGGCTACGCGTTCCCCGGCCAGGCCGGCGCCTATGCAAAGAACATCGCTTTCAAAAACTCGCATACGCACCCCCTATCCCAAGAACCACACGCGGGTCAGAGCCGCCGCGCCGAGCAGAAGATAACAGCCCATGACAATCCAGGTCCACTTGCTCCACGCCGGGCGCGTGGCCTTGACGCACACGCCGAATTTAACAGCCAGGCGGTAAATGCCGATGCCCGTATGCAAAATGACGCAAGGCAAAAAGAACACGTAGAAGGCCAGCCAGCCAGAGTGCAGGCGCTTGGCGCTGCCCGCCACATTGATGGGCAGGTCGGTCATAACGCTGTAAACATGATAAAACGCGCCAGCCAGAATGACGATGGCAGTAAAAACCTGCACAAGCCATAACCATGTATCCAGCTCCTTCAGGCCTTTGCTGTGCTGCACAAAGATGCAGAGCTCGTTGGCGCGGAAGGGCATTTTACGGGCGGCAATATAAAAGTGAAACAGGATCAGCAGCATGATAACCGGTGCCGCTACCTGCGCGAGCCATGTTACTTCAAGCAACCAGGCGATGCCGTTGGTAATCGCTGGACTGATGACAACGGTTCCTTCCAGTATGAGATGCACGCATATAAAAAGCGCCAGCACCGCACCAGAAGCCGCTTGCCAGAAATCAAGCCGGGTTCGGTCATCGACAGGGGATCTGCTTAAGGCCATACCAACTCCTTCATAAAGATATCAGGCGTGATTACGGCCGCACGGCTGCACCGTGCGGTCATCTGCGTTCGGCATGCACAGCGACCGGGCCGGGTCAGTTGCGTCTGTACGGGGCCTGCCCTGTTTCGTAATAATCGTCGCCAGTACTGTCGATGACCACAATGGCGGGAAAGTCTACCACTTCCATGGCGGCTACGGCTTCCGGGCCAAGATCCTCATAGGCCAGCACTGTGTATTTTTTGATGCTGCGGGCAATAAGAGCGCCAGCCCCACCCACCGCGGCAAGGTAAGGTACGCCATGTTTTTTCATGGCTTCCACTACCTCGGGTTTGCGGTAGCCTTTGCCGATCATGCCTTTCAGCCCTTGATCAAGCAAACGGGGGGTATAGGCATCCATACGGCCTGATGTGGTTGGGCCAGCGGCGCCAATCACCTCGCCGGGTTTTGCCGGGCTTGGCCCAACATAATAGACAACAGCGCCTTTCAGATCCACGGGCAGGGGTTCCCCTCTGTCCAGAGTTTCTACCAGGCGTTTGTGGGCGGCATCACGCGCGGCAAGAATGGTGCCTGAAATAAGCACCCTGTCGCCCGCTCGCAACGAGCGCGCGGTAGCTTCGTCAAAGGGGGCTCGTATCTTTTTCATCTGGTTTTCCGACATGGTGGCCTCCTACAGCGTAACTTCGGCGTGTCGCGCCGCGTGGCAATTGATGTTCACTGCCACAGGCAGAGAGGCTATGTGGGTGGGGGCCCACTCCACATGCACCTTCAGCGCCGTAGTCAGCCCGCCGAGGCCCTGCGGGCCAATGCCGGTCTTGTTGATCAGCTCGAGCAGCTCTTCTTCAAAAGCAGCGTACCGCGGGTCGTGGTTGCGGCTTTCAAGGTCGCGGGCGGCAGCACGCTTGGCGCAGATGGCAGCCATTTCCATGGTGCCGCCAAGGCCAACGCCCACTACCATGGGCGGACAGGAATTGGGGCCTGCCGCCAACACCGCATCAAGAACAACCTTTCGTACGCCTTCAATGCCGTCTGCGGGAACCAGCATTTTTACGATA
>QKDT01000393.1 GCA_003251995.1 Desulfovibrio desulfuricans | reverse complement strand
AGGGGATTGACGGAGTCTGCCACAACGGAAAGCCCCAGGCGTAGATTGTCCGCAGCCAATGCATACCCTGCAAGATACCCGGCTGGCCCCAGCTCCCACTGGCTTTTGACCAAGCCTGAGCGAACAAGCGCCAGCTCCAGGCTATCTATGCGAATGTAGACGGCAGATATTTTTTGAGCCACCTGTCGCGCGATTGTGGTTTTGCCGCTTCCCGGCAAGCCGCCAAATATTAACAGCATTGTTTGTCCTTATCGTAACGGGGCGAGAGTAGCTGAAATGTATCCTGCGGTATCTCTGGGCAACAGTGTGCCGCACTTATTTGGAATAGCCGCTATATCCGTCTTCAGCAACGCCCGCTTATTAGTCCGTAAGGTAATATGGACGGCTCTAGTTTGGGATGGTCTGGCTTATGTGCGCTCATACCATGAGACAAGCGCCTGCGAGAGTGCTTCTGAAAGGCCCGCGATGCGGATTTAGTGGGGATAGCCCAAGGTGCGAGGGGATATTTGCCCGCGAATTTGTGTGTGCCAGTGGGGTGTTTCTGTGGCATTGGCGCCCTGTAGCACTTGGATTGTGCCTCTTCGCCGCGGGGCGGGGGGGAATTTGAGGAGGCAGGGGATAGCCCGTTGTCCAAAAATATAAAGGATTGTTATATTATAACATGATGTAATATATACTGAAAATGTGTTATGTGGACAGTCAGCCAAGGATGTGGCTTGTCAGAAAGGTGAATATGGCGCGCAAGGGCATAAGCATTTTTTACATGGCAGCCTAAGCAGTGTCCCCCCGCTGGGGGCCGCGATTTCACACGGATTGAACAAAAGCTTAAAAAAGCAGAAAGCCCGCCAAGCGTTAAGCTTAGCGAGCTTCTTTGAACTCTCTCTGAGTTCAAGATGGTGCCGAGGGCGGGACTCGAACCCGCACGAGAATCCTCACTACCCCCTCAAGATAGCGTGTCTACCAGTTCCACCACCTCGGCGCGAAAAGATGTCTACGGTAAACTGCATCACTTGGCAAGCTTTTTTTTCAAAATTTTGTGAAGACTTGCGCTCCTTGGTTGATACAGGTAGATTTTTCCGCTCGTGAGAGGTGAATATGGACGAGATTGTACAAAAGTTTTTGCGCAGCGCTGGCCCCGTGCTGTGCGTGGATATAGGCAGCGGTACGCAGGATGCCCTGTTGGCCCGCCCTGGTCTTGAGTGCGAGAACTGGCCCCGCTTTGTTTTGCCCGCGCCTGCGCGCCTTGTGGCCCAGCGCATTCGTGAGTTGACTCTGCTTAAACGCAATATCTGGCTTTACGGCAATAACATGGGCGGCGGCTTTACTCAGGCCATCAAGGAGCATCTGGCTGGCGGGCTTTCAGTCAGCGCAAGTGCTGCGGCTACGCGCGGCATCCATGATAATGAAGATGTCGTGCGCAACATTGGCGTAGAAATCCGCTCCAGTTGCCCAGAGGGCAGCGTGCCGGTTTTTCTTACAGACTATTCGCCCGAGTTCTGGGGAGGTCTGTTGCGCCACGCTGGCTTGCCGTTGCCGCATCTGGTGCTGGCAGCCGCGCAGGATCATGGATTTCATACCCACGGCAACCGTCAGGCGCGTATGCGCGCGTGGACAGAGCTTTTGGGGGCGTCTTCTGATCCCTCGCGCTGGATATACGAAACCCCGCCGCCCGCACTGACGCGCCTCGTGCCCCTGCACGACAAAACCGGCGGCCCGGTAGCGGATACCGGGGCCAGCGCGCTGCTTGGCGCACTGTGTGATCAGGAAGTGATGGACCGCAGCTATCGGCAGGGCATTACGGTTATCAACGTGGGCAATGGACATACCGTGGCTGCGTTGGTGTATCGTGGGCAAGTGCGCGGAATTTACGAGCACCACACCGGCATGCGCACACTTGAGCAGTTACTGGGAGATCTGGAGCAGTTTCGCAAGCACTGGCTGCCCGCAGAAGAAGTGCAGGCCTCTGGAGGGCACGGCACGGCGTTTGGCCCCTATTGCGAAGAGGCGGGTGGTTATGAGCCAACATATATTACCGGGCCCAAACGCGCGCTGCTGCAAGGGCAGGGGCGTTTTCTGGCTCCGCATGGCGATATGATGATAGCCGGATGTTTCGGCCTTATCTGGGGATGGGCGCACGCCCGGGCCGGAAAGTAGCCTTTTATTCCCGCCACGGCGGGTGGATTGCATTACAAGCTGGCACGCTTGAGGCGTTGCGGCATGAAGCTGAGGAGGCGGCATGGAATTCTTTGATGAGGCTGAATGTTGGAGCAGGGATCAGATTGAGCATACCCAGCTTTCGCGGCTGAAAAGCACAGTGGCCCAAACGCGCAAGTGCGATTTCTACCGCCAGCGTCTGGACGAAGCGGGCGTGGGGCCTGATTCCATACGCAGCCTCGACGATCTGCGGCGCATTCCCTTTACCACAAAGCAGGATTTGCGTTCCCAGTACCCAACAGGGCTTTTGTGCGTGCCGCAGTCCGAGATTGTGCGCATGCACTGCTCAAGCGGCACCACGGGCTCGCCCGTTGCCATCTGTCATACGCAGAACGACATCAATTCCTGGGCTGACCTTATGGCGCGCAGCATTCATATGGTTGGCGTGCGACGTGACGACGTTTTTCAGAATATGTCCGGCTACGGGCTGTTTACGGGTGGTCTTGGCATCCATTTCGGCGCGGAGCGCCTGGGCTGCATGACCATTCCTGCCGGGGCGGGCAATTCCCGTCGTCAGATCAAGCTTGCCAAGGATTTTCGCACCACGGTGGCCCATATTTTGCCCTCCTATGCGTTGATTTTGGGTGAACACCTGCGCAACATGGGTGAAGACCCGCGCAATTTCCCCCTGCGCATAGCCCTTGTGGGCGCAGAACCCTATACCGAAGAATTCCGCCGCCGTATTGAAAACCTTTTTGACATGAAGGCCTACAACTCTTACGGCCTGTCTGAAATGAACGGCCCCGGCGTGGGCTTTGAGTGCCTGCATCAGGCTGGCATGCACCTGTGGGAAGACGCCTATATCCCTGAAATTGTTGATCCGGAAACTGGTGAGCCCATGCCCGAGGGTGAAGTGGGCGAACTTGTGATGACCTGCCTGTGCCGCCAGGGTATGCCTATTCTGCGTTACCGCACCCGCGATCTCACGCGGTTTTTGCCTGGCGAGTGTGCCTGTGGGCGTAAACATCGCCGCATAGACCGTATCCTTGGTCGCGCGGACGACATGTTCATCATCAAGGGCGTCAATATCTACCCCATGCAGATCGAGCAGGTCATCATGACCTTTGCCGAAGTGGGGCAGAGCTACCTGATTTTGCTTGAAAATGATGGTCTTGGCGACGTTATGCGCGTGCAGATTGAAATCCGCGACGAGCATTTTGTCGAAGACATGCGCGTGCTGCAAAACCTGCAAAAGGCCATTGCCGCGCGTCTGCGCGATGAAATCCTCATCACGCCCAGGGTGGAGCTTGTGGAGAGCAACAGCCTGCCGCGTACAGAGGGCAAGGCCGTGCGTTTGCAAGACCTGCGCAACAAAAACTAACAGAGACCGGAGAGCTGCATGGATTTTCTGCCTTTTCCCCTGGCCTCGTTGATGGCTGGGGCATTCATAACGCTGCTGTGCTTTGTGCTGCTGCTCAACATTTTTGGGCTGCCCGCCAACTGGGTGCTGCTGGGGCTTGTGGCGTTGTGGAAGGTGGTGCATCCCGCCGCGGCCTCAATGGATGTATGGTTCTGGATCATGATGGTGGGCATGGCCCTGGTGGGCGAAGCTCTGGAAATGGGCATGCAGATACTTAAGGCCAAACGCTATGGCTCCAGTTCTTCCGGCACCTTTGCGGGAATGATTGGGGCCATAGCGGGGGCCATTTTGCTTGCTCCTCTCTTTTTTGGAATCGGGGCGCTCATCGGGGCGCTGGCAGGCGCATGGACAGGGTGCTTTATCGTGGAGCGCCTTAAAGGGCGCCCCCTGCGCGAGGCGCTTGATGCGGCCTTTGGCGCCATGATGGGCCGGTTTCTTGGCACTGTGTGCAAATGTGGTGTTGGCGGGGCCATGTTGGCCCTGGCTGCCGGGCATATCTGGCCCAAACTGCCGCCCGAACTCACCCCGGTTTTTTCTCCGGACGCTCCCACGCAGGTTTTGTTGACCCTGCTGCGGGGTATTTGCTGAGGTTATGATGCTCTTGCAAGGCCTTGAAGTTGTTTTGGTTAAAACGCGCTTTCCCGAAAATATCGGCATGGCTGCCCGTGCGTGTGTAAACATGGGCTGCCCTGTGCTGCGCCTTGTTGACCCCGAACGGTGGGACAGGGAAAAGGCGCGCCCTCTGGCTACGCCCAAGGGGCAGGATATTCTGGATGCCGTGGAAGTGCATGAAAATGTGGCGCAGGCCGTTGCAGAAAGTGCGCTCGTGTTTGGCACAACCGCCCGTGTGGGCGGTTGGCGACAGGCGCTTCTTTCGCCGGAGCAAGCCGCGCGCGAGGCTGCGGCTGCGCTTGCAAAAGGCGAAAAGGTTTCTTTTGTTTTTGGGCCGGAAGACCGCGGTCTTAATAATGATGAAATCATGCACTGTCATCGGCTGGTGACCATCCCCACAGATCCGTCAGCCAGCTCCCTTAATCTTGCACAGGCCGTGCTGCTGCTAAATTACGCATGCGCTAATGCCGTTCGCGCCCTGCGCCATGGTGATAAACCCGTGGAAGAGGCGCGCGGCGGCAAAATTGCGACCGCGGCGGAGCAGGAGCGGCTCATGGAATCGTTGAAGGATATGCTGTTGCGTCTTGATTATCTGCACGGCGACAATCCTGATTACTTTCTCATGCCCTGGCGGCGTCTTTTCAGCCGTGCAGGTTTGTTGCGGCATGAATATGATGCGTTGATGGGTTTGTGCCGTCAGGTGCGCCACAAACTGCCAGATTAATATTTTTATTCTGATCGTTAAAAACCCCGTTTCTGCTCCTCATGTAGTAAATACTGCTATGGGCGCGCAGAGGCGGGGTTTTATTTTTTGTGGGAACTGCTAGCCCATATCTGTTAATTATTTTTACAGCCACAATGCGGGAGACGATGAGAATAGCCAAATTTGGCAAGATTGAAAAAAAAATCACAAAGTTTAATGCACGGTTTTGGCGATAACCTGCCAAATTAGAAAGAGATTATTTTTTTATGCAACCAGAAAACAGATTGTGCCCATTGACCATGTTGTTATATTTGATATTGTTATCCATGTATTGTTAGTATCGGTTTTTTTGTTTTACCGGACAGATGAGCGTAACTAAATTTGATAATTGACCTATTTGTTTTTGTAACATTGCCGTTAAGAAAGATGAAACCTTTAGTATTTTATTGGCCCGTATTTTCCGCCACTGTACGTTTTTTTCAGCATCAGTGATGAACGCAGGCGTTTGGTTTATACTGGTCAAATGGCGTTATAATAAAGCAA
>QKDT01000092.1 GCA_003251995.1 Desulfovibrio desulfuricans | reverse complement strand
AGATATCCGCTTTGTGCAGGGTAACGAAGCTTGTGTGCGCGGCGCCTTGTATGCCGGCCTGCGATTTTTTGCAGGGTATCCCATCACGCCTTCAACCGAAGTAGCTGAACATCTGGCTGAGCAGTTGCCCCGCGTGGGCGGCAAGTTCATTCAGATGGAAGATGAAATAGCCTCCATGTGCGCGGTGTGTGGCGCATCCCTGGCTGGTTCCAAGGCCATGACCGCCACCAGCGGCCCCGGCTTTTCTCTCAAGCAAGAAGCCATCGGCTACGCCGTGATGGCAGAAATACCCTGCGTTGTGGTCAACGTGCAGCGCGGCGGCCCCTCCACAGGCCTGGCTACCAAGGTGGCCCAGGGCGATGTCAATCAGGCCCGGTGGGGCACCCACGGCGACCATTCCATTATCGTGCTTACGGCCTCCAGCATTCAGGATGTGTTTCAGATCACGGTAGAGGCCTTTAACATGGCTGAAACCTACCGCACGCCTGTTATCCTGCTGTTTGACGAAGTGATCGGGCATATGCGCGAAAAGCTGGTTGTTCCCGAGCAGGGCGAGTTGCCCGTGGTGGAGCGCCTGCACACAGAGGTTCAGGCCGGGGTCAACTACTACCCCTATCTGCCGCGTGAAGATGGTCGCCTGCCCATGTCCGACTTTGGCGGCGTACACCGCTACAACGTCACGGGGCTGTACCACGATATCTGGGGCTTCCCCACAGAAAATCCCGAGCAGGTCAGCAAGCTTGTGTACCATCTGGTAGACAAGATCGAAAACCGCGCCCACCTGCTTGCCCGGTGGAAAGAATTCTATCTGGACGATGCCGAGCACATCATCATTTCTTACGGCTCATCGGCCCGCAGTGCGCGGCATCTGGTAGAAACGCGCCGCTCCAAGGGCGACCGTATCGGCCTGCTTGAACTGCAAACCCTCTGGCCTTTCCCTGCTCAGCTTGTGCGCGAAAAAACGGCCCATGCCCGCAATATCTTTGTGGCAGAAATGAACATGGGCCAGATTACCACCCAGGTTAAGCAGGTGGTGCAGCGCCCCGACCGCGTGTTCCTGGTAAACCGCCTGGACGGCCTGATGCTCAACCCCACAGACATAGGCAAGGTCATGCGGGTTATCGAAGGGAGGGGGTTCTAACATGAGCGTGCAAAACATCCGCGAGCGGTTTTTCCCCCATATCTGGTGTCCCGGCTGTGGACACGGCACCATCCTCAACAACCTGCTGCATGCCGTGCAGGATATGAACATAGACCCTTCCAACATGTGCATGGTTTCGGGCATTGGCTGCTCTGCGCGTATATCGGGCTATGTGGATTTTCACAGCATGCATACCATGCATGGTCGCGCCCTGGCCTGCGCCACGGGCATCAAGATGACCCGGCCCGAGCTTAACGTGGTTGTACCCATGGGCGATGGCGATGCCATGGCTATTGGCGGCAACCATTTTATCCATGCCTGCCGCCGCAATATCGATATGGTTGCCATTATCATGAACAACCGCATCTACGGCATGACCGGCGGTCAGTATTCCCCGCTGTCTGGCGAGGGTATTCTGGCAACCACAGCCCCTTACCGCAGCATTGATCACGAGTTTGATACCGTAAAGCTCGCCATGGGCGCGGGCGCAACCTTTGTGGCCCGTACAACTACCTTTCATGTAAAGGAAATTGTGACGTTGCTCAAAAAGGCCTTTGCCCACAAGGGTTTTTCGGTGGTGGAAATCCTCACGCAGTGCCCCACCTACTTTGGGCGCAAAAACAAGATGGGCGGCGCGGTGCAGATGCTTGAATGGTACCGCGACAACACCGCGCAGATCGGCTCAAAAAAGCTGGATGAAAACCCCCATCTGATACCGCGAGGGGTCTTTGTGCAGGAAGAGCGCCCAGAATACTGCGCCGAATACGCCAAAATCATTGCTAAGGCCCATAAGGAGTAATGTTATGGAAAGATACCGCTTTCTCCTTTCCGGCTCCGGCGGGCAGGGCATTATTACCATGGCTATTCTGCTGGCGGAGGCCGCAGTGCTGCACGAAGGGCTGGTGGCTGTGCAATCGCAGTCTTACGGCCCGGAGGCACGCGGCGGTGCAACCCGCTCGGACGTGATCATTTCCGACAGCGAAATATACTTTCCCAAGGTCAACCAGCCCAACGTGCTTGTGGCCCTTACCGATGAAGCCGCAGGCAAATACCTGCCTCTTATCCGCCCCGGCGGCATGTGCCTGTACGACAGCGACCTTGTGCATCCCTCAAAGCGCATAGACGCCGAACGTGTGGGCCTGCCCATGCTGCACTCGGTAAAGGATGCCTTTGGCGGTAAAACGCAGGCCCTGAACATCTGCGTGTTGGGCGCTCTGGCATACACTACCGGCGCAGTGCGGCTAGAATCCATAGAAAAGGTGCTTGAGTCCCGCTTTGCGGCAGCCCACCACGAAAACAACAAAAAAGCCCTGCATCTTGGGGCTGATCTTGCCAAAGAAGCCAAAAGCTGACGGCTTAGGGGTATGGCGCGACGGGGCCTAGCCCTCTGGCCCCGTTTGCAGCCGCCGTCAGCGTTGTGGTCCATCCCCGTGGCGGAGCATATCCGTCACGGGGGTTCCCAAAGCGGCGAGCCATGGCACGACCAACAGGCTGTTGCGCCCTATCAGGCGCGCTGCTCCATATTTGCGGCATGCAGGCCAAGGCCTCTGCCAAAACAATCTTCGAGGATATGCATGAACATCCATGAATATCAGGCAAAAACCCTTCTGTCCCAGTTCGGCGTTCCTGTGCCGCGTGGGCTGCTGGCAGAAAGCCCCGCAGAGGCCCGCAATGCCGCGCAGGAAATTCCCGGCCCCGTGTGGGTGGTCAAGGCGCAGATACACGCTGGCGGGCGCGGCAAAGGCGGCGGCGTGGTGGTGTGCAAGAGCCCTGACGAGGTGGAGGCCGCAGCCAAGCGCATCATAGGCATGCAGCTTGTGACGCATCAAACCGGGCCGGAAGGCAAGAAGGTGCATAAGGTTTGGGTAGAGCAGGGCACCAATATCGCCCGAGAGCTGTACCTTGCCGTGGTGCTTGACAGGGGCGCGCAGTGCCTCACGGTTATGGCCTCGCCCGACGGCGGCATGGACATTGAGGAAGTAGCCGCCAATACTTCCGAACGCATTTTTACCACAAAACTTGACGGCGGGCACCACATATGGCCTTTTCAAGCTCGTTCGCTGCTGTTTGGCTGCGGGCTGACGCCAAAACAGGTAAACGCCGGAGCCGCCCTGTTGCAAAATCTGGTGCGTCTTGCGGCGCAAAAAGACGCGGTGCTGGTGGAGATCAATCCGCTTGCGGTTACTGCCGAGGGTGATCTTGTGGCGCTGGACGGCAAGATGGACTTTGACGAAAGCGCCCTCAAGCGCCACCCCGACATCACCGCGCTGGAAGACCCCGAGGAGTGCGATCCCCTGGAGCGCAAAGCCCGCGAGCTTGGCGTCAACTATGTGCGCCTCAACGGCTATGTGGGCACCATGGTCAACGGCGCTGGTCTTGCCATGGCGACCATGGACGCCATCAAGCAGGCCGGGGCGGAGCCAGCGAATTTTCTTGATGCAGGGGGCGGCGCCAACGAGCAGATGGTAGCCGCGGGATTTGAGGTCATGCTGTCCGACCCCAACGTGAGGGGCATCCTCATCAATATTTTTGGCGGCATTTTGCGCTGTGACATCGTTGCTCAGGGCGTGGTGAACGCGGCCCGCAAGATTGATCTTCAGCTGCCCCTGGTGGTGCGGCTTGAAGGCACCAATGTGGAAGAAGGGCGTCGCATTTTGCGTGAAAGCGGGCTGAATTTTGAAACAGCGGCAAGCATGAGCGAGGCTGCTCACAAAATCGCAGCCCTGACCGCTGGAGGTGCGGCATGAGCATACTCGTCAACGCGCAGACAAAGGTGCTGGTGCAGGGCCTCACTGGTCGTGAGGGCATGTTTCATACCGAGCAGATGCAGACCTACGGCACCAACGTGGTTGCTGGTTGCACACCGGGCAAGGGCGGGCAGAGCGTGCTTGGCGTGCCGGTGTTCAACACCGTTGCCGAGGCGGTGCAGCAGACCGGGGCTGACGTGAGCGTGATTTTTGTGCCTTCCGCTGTGGCGGCAGACGCCATCTGCGAGGCGGCAGACGCGGGTATTCGCCTTGTGATCTGCATTACTGAGCACATTCCCGTACTGGATATGGTGCGCGTAAAGGCGCGCCTCAAGGCCACCGGCACCCAGCTTGTGGGGCCCAACTGCCCCGGTGTTATCAGCCCCGGCCTGTGCAAGATCGGCATCATGCCCGGCTACATCCACAAGCAGGGCGGCATTGGCCTTATCAGCCGCTCGGGTACGCTGACCTATGAGGCCGTGCATCAGCTCACCACTCAGGGGCTTGGGCAAAGCACCTGCGTGGGCATCGGCGGCGACCCTGTTCCCGGTCTATACTTCACGGACTTGTTGAAGATGTTCAGGGATGACCCGCAAACCGAAGCCGTTTGTCTGATCGGCGAGATCGGTGGCGATGGGGAAGAAAAAGCCGCCGCCTACATTAAGGAAACCAAGTATCCCAAACCGGTATTTGGCTTTATTGCTGGGCTTACAGCGCCCAAGGGCAAACGCATGGGCCACGCTGGGGCGATCATCAGCGGGTCAAAAGGCCGTGGCGAGGACAAGATTGCGGCATTTGAAGATGCCGGAGTTAAAGTAATACATGAACTTGGCAAATTGGGGGAAACCGTTGCCATGTTCATGCGGGGGTAAGGCTATTCACCAGTAGTAGCAGCGCACAGCGCGTTTGTCCGGGCGGGCGCGTCCCGCCCGGCGCACCAGTAACCTGGAGGAGCAGGGGTGCCCATGAAAACAAGTCAGCTTATTTCGTTATTGGCCGCTGTCGCGGCAATGCTCGGCATAGCCTTTCTGGTTCCTGACATGCAGGGGCTGGATGCCAAGGGGCGCGCAGCCCTTGGCGTTGGCGTGTTCGCCATCATTGTATGGGTAACCCAGGCTCTGGACGATGCGCAGAGTGGCTTTTGCATTGTTGCCCTGTTGGTTTTGCTGGGTGCAGCCAAGATTAGTCAGGCGCTATCGGGATACGCCAGTACGGGCGTGTGGATCGTGACGCTGGGTCTGGTAATGGCATCAGGCATGGAAATAAGTGGCTTGTCGCGGCGTATGGCGCTGCACATGGTCAGTCTTGCGGGGGCCTCGCCGGTAAAATTGTACTGGGCGGTGGCCCTCATTACGTTGGTGATGACATTTTTTATCCCTTCGCTTGGTGCAAAAACCCTTCTGCTCATGCCCATCATCGCCCAGATGGGGCACGCCTTTGGGGCGGAGAAGGGCAAGAGCAACATGGTAAAAGGTCTTATTTTTGTGGTCACGATTACCGGCACCATGTACTGCCTCGGCATCATGACCTCGCACGCTGCCAACCCCATCACCGCTGGCCTGCTTGAAAAGGCCAC
>QKDT01000431.1 GCA_003251995.1 Desulfovibrio desulfuricans | reverse complement strand
CTAATGCCGCTTTCAACGCAGGTATGGCGGGTGATATGGGGATGTATGTTGTCTCCATAGGGCTGATGTTTTTTTCTTTTACAACGATCATTGGATGGAATTACTACGGCGAACGGTGCGTTGTGTATCTTACAGGTGGAGTCAAGCATGTAATGACCTACAAAATAATCTATATTTTGTGCGTTGCAGTTGCTCCGTATCTGTCACTGAGGCCAATCTGGTATATGGCTGATATCACCAATGCGTGTATGGCCTTTCCCAATCTGGTGGCATTGCTTGCATTAAGCCCCATAGTAGTGGCTGAAACCAAGAAGTATTTTCAATAGGTTGTGCTTGTCAGCATTGTGACGGCTGGCACAAAAAATAGCCGGAGAGTTTCCGGCTTGGTAACAATGCACCATGCTTATGGGGCCGCCCTGATTGCCGGTATGTCGGCGGTCAGGACGGCCCCTTTTGGGTGTGTGTATCGGGAGAATTTTACTGAGTTGCCACGGCGCGGGCGGTCGCCGTTCATTAAAAAGCCTTGGATGCTATCCGTCTAGGACCTGCCGGATAAATCAGGCCACCTTAGAGTAGCACTCCTAGGATGAGGGCCGCGCCGCTTATGAGGTAGCATTTGCGCACAAGATGCCCGTGGGCGTCCAGCGGCAGCCAGTCGCCATCGCCAGCGGCGCTGATGCGGCGGCATGCACGCAGATAAAAGGGCGCACCCAGCAATCCCAAGGCCACAGGCCAGCTCGCCAGCCCCGATGCCCACAGGTTGCCCAGCAGCACCCACACCAAGGGCCACCAAAGCCGAAAAAGCAGCAACGAACCGGCCTTGCCCAAGGTGTTGGCGAGTGTATGCTTGCCCGCCGCCAGATCAGTTTCGATCTCAGGCAGGCTCTGATAGTATAATACACCCGCCACCATCAGGCCCACGGGCAGGGCCAGCGCCAGGCTGCGTGGATCAAAGCGACCAAGCAGCAGGGTTGAGCTGGCGCTTACCATAATAAAGCCCATGTTCAGGCACACAAAAACTTCGCCAAGGGCCCGGTGCCCGTAGCGGATGGGCGGCGCCACGTAGAAAATGGCGGAACCCACCGCAAAAACACTCAATATCCAGAGAATAGGCCGCAGGGCCGGGGCCAAACCCAGAATCAGCAGCCCGCCCACGGCAAGCGTTGCCGGGGTAAGCACGAGCAATACAACGGACAGTTGCCGGGGGCTGACAAGGCCAGATTGAATGACGCGCGAGCCGCCAATGTTGTCGCCGCCGTCCACACCAAGAATGTGGTCAAAGAGGTCATTGGCAAGATTGGCGATGGTCAGCCCCATGAAACAGCCCGCCAGCAACAGGGCATAGGTTGCCCACTGATCTGGGCGCACACTGCCTTGCAAACGGATGGTCAGCGCCAGGGCCAGGGTAACGGGGATGGCGGCAGTAATGAAAAAAGGCGGGCGGCAGGCCTGCCACCACGCCTTGACCTGTTGGCGAAAAGTAAGCTTTGGCGCATGGGCCGGGCGGGGAACCCACGCCTCGCGCAAAAGATCACCGCAGCGCATGTTATACGCCTCCTTCGCTCCATGTATAAGGAATGGAAGAATCGTTGGCGGGCAGCCGTTGTCCCTCGGCGGGATCGTGGGGAATATCTGCGCAGTTGCAGATAAGTGCAGGGCTATCCCCGATGGCTGTAAAGCCGTACCACACGTTTACCGGGATGCGCAGCAGGCCGTACTGGTGCGGTCTGCCCAAAGCCAGCTCGCACAAGACTCCGCGTGTCTCAGAGCCCGGCCTGTCGTCGTACAGCACGATTTTAAGCAGGCCGGAAGGCACGGCAAAGTGCTGTGTTTGCCGGGTGTGGCGCTTCCAGGCCTTGACGTGACCGGGCAGGACTTCTGAAAAATAGATT
Source organism: Desulfovibrio desulfuricans (assembly GCA_003251995.1). Taxonomy (GTDB): domain Bacteria; phylum Desulfobacterota; class Desulfovibrionia; order Desulfovibrionales; family Desulfovibrionaceae; genus Desulfovibrio; species Desulfovibrio desulfuricans_B. The sequence goes on along the minus strand of QKDT01000431.1, from coordinate 3,604 downwards.
TCGCCAAATCCCTTGCTGAAATCCGGCAACAGAGGAGAGCCGGGGCGCAGCATGTGCATCACCGGCCCGCCCTCTGTGGGAATGACCTTTAGGGGTTGCAGCAGTGCGCCAGCAATGCCCACATCCTGCGCAGTCATTTCTTCTGTATTCATTATTTAACCCACACCTGATTGCGTTGTTCTGCCGCGTTGACGTAGGCCGCAATCTGACCAAGGGTGAAATCGAGCATGTTCAGGGGCTGTTTGCCGTTTTGGCCCTGATAGAAGCAGTGGTACCATTCTGCTGTGTAGCGGATGGTTTCTTCAAATGTGAGGGTGGCCTTCCAGCCCAGATGCGCCAGAGCTTTGTCGCAGCAGAGCTTGAGCAGGGTGCATTCTTTCATGCCGGCCTGACCGTTTTTGTCCATCTCGCTGGCAAAGCCGGGCCAGTGCAGGGCGAGGGCTTCCACCACTTCGGCAACGGTGTTGTTGACGTCTGCCGCAGGGCCGAAATTGTAGGCCTGACCGCGCAGATTGAAAGGCTCGTTGATGCCCAGCAGCAGGCGCGCGCCAAGCCACAGATAGCCGGAAAGCGGCTCCAAAACTAGCTGCCAGGGGCGCGTGGCCCACGGGCTGCGTATTTGCACCCGCTGCCCGGCAGCCCATGCGCGGGCGCAGTCGGGCACAATGCGATCCAGCGCCCAATCGCCGCCGCCTATCACATTGCCCGCGCGCACGGTGGCGCAGGCGGGGCCTTCTTTGAAAAAGCTTTCAAAGTAGGAGTGGGCGATAATTTCGGCGCAGCCCTTGGAGGCGGAGTATGGGTCATGCCCGCCGAGGTGGTCTGTTTCGCGGTAGCCCCACACCAGTTCATCGTTGCGGTAGCACTTGTCAGAAGTAATCATGATGACGGCCTGCACGTTGGGGCAGGCACGCACGGCCTCAAGCACGTTGAGGGTGCCCATCATGTTGGCTTCAAAGGTCATGGCGGGGTCGTCGTACGACTTGCGCACCAGGGCCTGCGCCGCAAGGTGAAAAACCACATCGGGCTGGAACTGGCGCATGGCCTTGATCATGCCTTCGCGGTCGCGGATATCGCCACGCACATCGGCCTCAAGGTGCGCACCAAGATCCATGGCTGCGTAGTGCGATGGGGTGGTGGGCACGCAGTCTGAAAAACCGCCTACCACAGCGCCCATTTGGGTCAGCCATGCCGCAAGCCATGAGCCTTTGAAACCCGTATGACCGGTTACAAAGACCCGGCGTCCTTTATATGCGTTGGCAAACATGTTGGTTCCTCATTGAGTTTTCGCGCGTTGGCTGACGCGGAAATGGGGGTGTGCAGCCTGTGAAACGTGCTTCGGCTAGGGCGATACCGTAGCCGAAGTCATATGATATCGTGGTCGAAAAAAACCGCTAAATCCAAAAGGCCTTGCCCGCGTCCCACATCTCGTTAAGCTTGATGGAGTCGCGCAGGGTGTCCATGCACTGCCACTGACCGGGGTGCGGGTACATGGAAAGCTGCCCTTCCGCCGCCAGCTTTTGCATGGGTTCTTTTTCCAGATCGCAGGCTTCGTCTTCGGTAAGGTAATCAAGAAACTCGCGTTTGAAGACAAAAAACCCGCAGTTGATAAATTCGTTCAGCACGGGTTTTTCTTCCCACGAAAGAATCTTGCCATCGGCATCGGTGCGCACGGTGCCAAAGCGCGAGGGCATGCGTACGCCGGTAAAGGTGCCCATGCTGCCAGACTGCTTGTGGAACTCGATAAGCTTGTTCAGGTCAATATCAGCAACGCCGTCGCCGTAAGTAACCATAAAGCGGTCGGTGTCAATGTGCTGGGCAACGCGTTTGAGGCGACCGCCTTTCTGCGTCTCCTGCCCGGTGTCGCACAGGGTCACGCGCCAATCTTCAATGGGATTGGGATAGGTGGTGATATTGCCGCTCTTGAGATCAACGGTAAAATCCGTGTTACGGATATTGTAGTCGTGAAAGTACTGCTTGATGACCTCGCCCTTGTAACCAAGTGGCAGGATAAAATCCTTGAAGCCAAAACGCGCATAGATGGACATGATGTGCCAGAGTACGGGCCGTCCGCCGATTTCAACCATGGGCTTGGGTTTGACCGAGGTTTCTTCGCGCAGTCGCGTGCCCTTGCCGCCACACATGATGATGACTTTCATTATAAGCCTCCTGCCGCCGCGATTCATGGCTTGTTCCATTAGCGGCGTGTGGACAATGTGTAGCAGAAGGGCGCAAGGAAAAAAAGCCCCGCAAGGGGGCTTGGGCCGCCCTGATGCTCTTTGCATTTGCGCCCGCACGGCGTAGAATAAGCAACGCGCATTCAAACCCAAACTTTTTTGTGTGCAAGAGAGGTAGTTATGAAGTTGTTTCGCCGTGGCTTGCTGTTGCCGCTGGTGCTGTTGCTGGGCGTATTTGTTGCGGCCTGCGTTACTTCCGGTCCGCAGAAGGCGCTGAATGACGTGGCTGATGCCCTGAACAAAAATGACGGCGCGGCCTTTCTGGCGCAACTGGATATGAAACCATTTGCAACCAACCAGATCAAAAATATGACTCGTGAAGATCAGGCGCTCAACGCGCTGGATTCCATGGGGCGTATGCTTGGTCTGGGCGGTATGGAAGACCTGCTGGGCAGCGTGGTGGATATGCAGGCGCGTTTGCAAAAGCAGTATATGCGCGGCGTAAGTACTGGCGAGCTTGTTGCTCAGTGCGCCAAGGCCGATACCCCCGATTGTCCGTGGGTGCCTGAAAGCCTGAAAAACGCCAAGATCACCGAACTTGGGGCCGATGCGGCAGTGGCGCAGGTTACCACGCCCGCCCGCATGACAAGCTGGATTGCCTTGCGCAAAACTGGTGAAAAATGGTTGGTAGTCGGGCAGGCGGTGATGGAAAGCACTGCCAGGGAATATGCCTTGCAAAAGGCCCCGGCTGCCCCTGAAAAACCTGCTCCTGTTGCACCCACGCCCAAAAACGCGCCGGAAAAGGCCCCTGTGCCTGGCAATCAGGCTGGCAAGGATGGTGTGACAAAAATTTAGGGAAATTTGCGAGCGCATTGGGAAGTTGTAAGCGAAAGTTGGTGGGGTGAGCCTGTCAGGCTGATTTAGTCAAACCCGACTTTTACGCCCTGAATGTGTCAGCGCCGGGATTTTGATGCTCACGTACACGAGTACGCTGCGCTCAAAATCCTGGCGCTTCCTTTTCAGGACGCAAAAAGCGTATTTTGTAAATTCGCCCAACACCAACCATCGCCTCCGCGCCGCTCCGGCGAGTTTAAGGAAGGCAACGCCACGACCAGCTCCTTATGGCGACCTGTCTGAAAAGGCAGGAAAGGCAATAGACTTCAGAAACTGGCCTTAAACTGTAATTTGTGTGTAGCCCGTGTGCTTTTGAGGTAAATAAAGGTGGCATCTCAGTAATGACGTGCCATTTAGCAACGTGGTCTGGCTTGTACTACTGCGGAATGTAGTTGGTGCGCACTCTTGCCGTATTGATTCAAAGGACTTTCCGTAACCATCAAGGGATCTGTGATAATTGGCTGAAGCGGAATACCATTCAAAGTGGAAGCGCCTTCTGGCATTTACGCGTCGCGGAGGGAGATCACCTGAGC
>QKDT01000324.1 GCA_003251995.1 Desulfovibrio desulfuricans | reverse complement strand
GTCAGATCATAAATAATGGGCTGCCCGTGCGCCTGCTTATCCTGTTGTGCTAGCCCTGTTTGAATGCCATTGGCCTGTACAGAGTGCTGCAACATGTGCTGCGGTGTGCTGCCGCGCTGTGTATGTGGCACTTCAATGCTTGGGACATGCAGCACCATAAAGCCAACGCCCCTGCTCGCGGCAATGTAGCCCTCTGCCACCAGTTGACTATAGGCGTTGTCCACAGTATTGCGACTGACGCCCAACATGGATGCCAGCATTCTGCTGCCGGTCAGTACCGTGCCCTCTGCAAGCGTTCCGCAGGTAATGTCTTGCTTTAACTGGCTGTATATCTGCAAATACAGCGGGCCAGTGCCCCTCTTGTCCGTGCTTATCATGGCTCGCTCTCCGGTGGCACCATAAAATATGTGTTGCGTGGCACTTTTGATGGTGCCATGTCCACTATATCAAAGGGGGCAGCAAACACAATAAAAGGGCAGGAGGCTCCATGTCCACGCAAGGCGATACAGCACCCGATGAAGGGATACGGCAGCGAGGCAACGCCACAAAGTATGTTCTGCTGGCAGTGCTGGCGGTGGCTTTTTTAGCCACTGGCGGCATTTTTGTACGGCAAAGCAATCTGGCGCCCATCAATACTGGGTTTTACCGCATGCTGTTTTCCATTCCGCTGCTTTGGCCCCTGGCCTATGGCAGGCTGGGGCGGCTCACGCGTTCAGATGCGGGTCTGCTTTTTTTGGCGGGCCTGTTTTTGGCGGGTGATGTGGCCTTGTGGAATACCTCGTTTAGCTACACCACTGTTGCCAATGCCAATCTGCTGACCAACCTGACGCCGTTTACGGTTATTCCCGTTTCGTATTTTTTGTTTCATGAGCGGCTGCCTCGGCTGTTTATCCCTGGCGCGGCTGTAACTCTCGCTGGCGTGGTGTTGCTGGTGGGGGGCAAGGCCAGCCCCGTGCCGGGCAACTATTATGGGGATTTTCTGGCCCTGGCTGCTGCTTTTTTTTACGCGGGCTTTCTGTTGCTTGCCTATCGCCTGCGCGACAGGATCGAGAGCAGCGTCATTATGCTTGGTAGCGCATTTGGTGGACTGGTGGGGCTGTTTTTCGCCTCGTGGGCGGTGGAAGGCTTGCAGGTACCGCTTAGTTGGGGCGATGTGTGGCCCATTCTGGCTCTGACGCTTTGCGTGCAGGTTATTGGTCATAACTTGCTTACACATTGCCAGGGCAAGCTCAACGTCAACCTTTCTTCAGTGATCTGTCTTTGCCAACCTGCCATCGCAGCCGTGTACTCCTGGGTCATATTCTCCGAGCAACTGTCGTGGATGGAGATATTGGGCATTGTTGTTGTGATGGTGGGTGTATACATAGTTAAAAGGCAATATTCACCGCGCAAGGATGCGGCGGGCGAAGGTAGCCAAAAAACGGCTGGCTGGTTAGGGCACTTGCTTGCCCGTTGCCCTGGCAGGCGCAATTGCAAGCCCGCCGTGGTGGAGGAGCCGTAAGTGGCAATATTAGCGTGGTAGAAAAACCATAATCAACGATTTTTCTGGCAAATGGGGCCGTTCCGCAGAGGCATTTGGCTCTGGCTGGAACGGCCCCATGGCGTATATGTGATTGTTGTATGCAGGGATTGTGTTGGACACGTTTTCGGCCTTGCCCGTATGCTGCTCCGTAACACCCATAGCCATGGTTGACCAACGCCGGGTGCAGTTTGCGGCTCTGGCAATGGCGGGGATCAGTCTGCGTTCATTGCCTCCACCAGCTCCATGAGGTTGCGGGCCTGCGCAGCAAGATTGGCAACAGCTTCTGCGGCTTCGCTCATGGCTTCGGAGGTCTGGCGTGACATCTCGCTTATCTGCGCGATTACACCACTTACCCCGTCGCTGGCGGCAGACTGCTGCTCACTGGCTGCGGCAATGGCATTAACCTGGTCAGCCGTGCTTTCCACCGTAGCCACAATGTCTGCCAAAGCAGCGCCAGATTGGTTTGCGTAGGTATTGGCTTCTTCAATCTGTTTGGCGGCCTTGTCAACAGAAGCCATGCTTTGGGTCGCACTAGCCTGGATGGCCTCAATGGCATTGGCAACGTCGTGAGTGGAGGCCATGGTTTTTTCCGCCAGTTTGCGCACTTCATCCGCCACCACGGCAAAACCCCGCCCGGCATCGCCCGCGCGGGCGGCCTCAATGGCGGCATTGAGCGCCAGCAGGTTGGTCTGGTCTGCTATGTCAGAGATAACACCCATAATGCGGTTGATATTCTGCGTATGCTCATGCAACTGGGCCATGTCTCCCTTGAGTTCCATGGATACCGTGTGTACCTCATCGATACTTTGCAGTGAGCGCTTAACTATTTCCGCGCCATTTTCAGCCTTGTTGCGGGTTTCGATAGAGGCTTGAGAGGCAACAGAAGCATTTTGGGCCACTTCCTGCACGGTGGCGTTCATCTGTTGCATGGCAGATCCAGCCTCGCCAAGCTTTGTTGTAGTTTGCAGCGCACCCTTGTCAGACTGTTTTATCTGCGCTGCCAGTTGGGTGGTTGCGGCATTAACCACATGCGCCACATCCTGCAGACTGGCAGCCGCAGCGCGCATGGCGGTACTTTTGCTCTGGGCCTGTATGCCTGCGGCTTCGGCTTGTTCAAGGGCCGATTCTGCGCGCAGCGCGCTTTCTTTGGCGCTCTCTGATTCCCGATGCGCCTTAGCCATATTTTCCTTAAGCGTTTGCGCCATGGAAACCATGTCGGCGTATACGCCGGTTTTGGGGCTACCATCGTCAATGTCGTAATCACCATTGGCAACGCGGCGGGCGATAACTGCCAGATCTCCAGGATCTTTGCCCAACTGCCGCCCCACGGAGCGCGTGAGCATCCATGTAATGCAAATACTGATGATAACAGCGGCAAGGGTAATGGCAATGGACATGTCACGGGCTTTTTGTCCCGATTCTGCAGCGCTTTGGGCCGCGGTTTTGCTGCCCGTAACATTCATGCGCACTACTTCGCCATAGGTTTCGCCAAGCTGCTGAAAGACTGGGCGGTACTTTTTGTCAAAAGCCACGTTTGCCACACCGCGCCTGCCATCCAGCACTCCCTTGATAATGCCCTCGCGCGCCTTACCCTCCTGCGTGGAAAGCTCGGCAATGCGGGCCATAAGAGCCTTGCCACCGTCACTGTCTATGCCGGGATTTTTGCTGCGCAGCTGCAAATAGGCTGTTTGGTCGCGCTGGATGGAATCCAGGGAACTTTGGAGGTTCTTTTCGTACTTATGGATTTCGTCGGCGTACGTTTGCGACATGATTGACGCAAGGTCGGCCCGAAGGGAATTGAGCTGCACATTCATGGACTGAATGGCAATTACAGACGGCAGCCACGCTTCATCAATCTCGCGCACTTTGCCGTTCATTTCACCCACGTTGCGCATGGTAACGGCAGAAGACACAAGAATGACAGCAATCAGGCAGCCAAAGGAAAGCACAAGCTTTGTGCCAAGTTTCATGTAAGGCATCCTCCATCTGCAGCCAAGGCTGCCCGGCAAGGGGCTGCGCGGTTGGGCAGTATAGTGGGCCGCCAATGGGTGGCCCAGAAACTGATAGTCTGGCGGAATGCTTGCGTTGTAACTTCAAAAACAGGTTGCCGTCGCAGCACAGGGGGGGATGCTACGCAGGGGGGGCAAACCGGGGAGTGTTACACGGCTTTGATAAGACCGAATAATACCAATATCTGAACTTACGGAGACTTGGAAAAAAAGTTTATAGCAGAGGCAATATTTCTGTGCAAGGTAATCCACTCTGCGGCATGACCGTGATGGTCTTTGGGGATGGTTTATTGCGGGCTGAGCAACCAGCAGGCCGCGCTGTGCGCCCCATCGGCAAGGGTTGGCGGCATTTCAGCCGCGCAGCGTGCAAGGGCGGATTTGCAGCGGGGATGGAAGGGGCAACCCATGGGCATTTGGGCAAGGGATGGAACTGTTCCCGGTATGGTTGGCAGCCGCACAAGGCTGCGTGATTGAGCATTGGGTGCCGCGTGCAGCAGCCCCTGCGTATAGGGATGAAGCGGGTTGGAGAACAGCTCCTGGGCCGGGGCGCTTTCAACAAGTCGCCCTGCGTACATGACGCCAACCGTATCAGCCATTTGCGCCGCCACGCCCAGATCATGCGTTATGAGCAGCACTGCCATACGACGTTCGTAACAGCGGGCTGCCAGCAGACGTAATATCTGGCCCTGAATGGTGGCGTCCAACGCGGTTGTGGGCTCGTCTGCCAGCAGCAGGGCTGGTCGGCACGAAAGGGCCATGGCGATCATGACCCGCTGGCGCATGCCGCCAGAAAGCTGATGTGGGTAGTCGTCATAGCGACTTTCCGGCGCGGGAATGCCTACCTCGGTGAGCAGTTCGATTGCTGCGGCTCGGGCAGCAGAGGTGTTCAGGCCCAAATGCAGACGCAGTGGCTCTGCCACCTGATCGCCGACTTTAAGCACGGGGTTGAGTGAGGTCATGGGCTCCTGAAAGATCATGCCTATCTGACGCCCGCGCACCGTGCGCATTTCTTTTTCTGTCAGCTCAAGCAGGTTTTGCCCTTTCAGCAGAATGCGTCCGTCAATACGGGTATTGGGGGGATCGAGCCGCAGAATGGCCTTGGCTGTGAGGCTTTTGCCGCACCCTGATTCACCAACAAGACAAACGGTTTCCCCTTCGTGCAGCATAAGGTTAACGCTGCGCACGGCAGGCAAAGGCCCATTTGCCGTTGTAAAGGTCACGGACAGGTTTTCCAGTTGCAGCAAGGGGGTGTTTACGCTTGGGGTAGGCTCATTCATGGGCGAACCTTACCAAAAGGCGAAGGCAAAAAAAAGCCTTGTGGGGGGCTTGCTTTGAGGGGGAGAGGCAGAAAAGGCCGGGTTGCATAAAAAGGCAAGAAGAGTTTAGTGGCAGGTGGGTGAGCCTGTCAGAGAAGGCAAGAAAGGCAATAAAAGCCAGATTGACGCTGTCTGTTAGATGTATGCTGGTGGCAGAGTATAAGTTTGGAAAAGTTAAGAAATGCAGGGGGTCTTTGGTCGGGGTTTTGGGTGAGCCTGTCAGACTGATTTATCAAACCCGACTTTTACGCCCTGAATGCGTCAGCGTCGGGATTTTGATGCTCACGTACACGAGTACGCTGCGCTCAAAATCTCGACGCTTCCTTTTCAGGACGCAAAAAGCGTATTTTGCAAATTCGTCCAACACCAACCATCGCCTTCGCTTTGCTCCGGCGAGTTTAAGGAAGGTGACGCCACGACCAGTTTCTGATGGCGGGCAAGCTGGGACAGGCATGAAAGGCAATGAATGCCAGATTGACGCTGTCAGCTAGGTGTATGCTGGGGGCAGAGTGTACGTTTGGAAAAGTTAAGAAAGGCAGGGAGTCTTTGATCCGGGTTTGAGGTGAGCCTGTCAGACTGATTTATCAAACCCGACTTTTACGCCCTGAATGCGTCAGCGTCGGGATTTTGATGCTCACGTACACGAGTACGCTGCGCTCAAAATC
>QKDT01000132.1 GCA_003251995.1 Desulfovibrio desulfuricans | reverse complement strand
GAAAGACCACATCCGGGCCGCTCACACGCGCACTTATGCGCACAGAGCCGCCTTCGGGCGCGTAACGGCCCGCGTTTTCTATAAGGTTTCTGAAAACCTGTGCCAGATGCGGCGGGCTTGCCATCACGCGGCAGTCCTCAGGAATATCAGTGGAAACTGTACACTTGCGACGCTCAAGCACCTCGCGGCACATGCCAGTGGCCTGCGCTACGGCATCGCGGGGATCAATGGGGCTGAGCTCCAGGCTGCCTGTTTTGCCTTCTAGCCGGGCAAGGGTGAGCAGGTCATCCACCATGCGGCTCAGGCAAACCCCATGTTTAAGAATAATTTCGCCAAAGCGACGACATTCTGGCGAGGCATCAAGGCTGATCAATGTTTCGGCATAGCCCTGTATGGCAGTCAACGGCGTACGCAGCTCGTGCGACACATTAGCCACAAAATCGCGGCGCACGCGCTCAAGCCGCATGAGTTCCGTAATATCGTGGAATACCGCCACAGCACCCACGCCTGTTTGCCCCAGATGCTCAAGCCCGCACGGACGGGAGATGCACACAGACATAACCTGCCCTGAAGAAAGCTCAAGATGCAAATACCGCTGCTCACTACTGATCGCGGGTTCGTCACCAACAGAAGCGCCGTCCTGCACGCCCGGAGTTTCAGACCTTTGCAACGAACCAGCGCCAGCTTCTCCCGCCACTGGGCACGCGGACATGGCTGCATCCACCGCGGCCTGAAGCTGCGGCGAGGGGATAACTTCAACCACCTGCGCGCCAAGAGCAGACGCAGCAGCAGGAAATTCACGCGCCAGCGCCCGATTGCAGCGCCGTATGCGACCGTGCGGGCCAAGCACCAGCACGCCATCGCTCATGGTTTCAAGTATGCTCTCAAGCTGGGCGGTCTGTTCCGCAGCCGTACGCACATGATCTTCAATATTCTCTGCCATCCTGTTAACGGCTTCCGCCATAGGGGCAAATTCTTTGCCGGGGATCCGGCGTAACCGCCGCTGAAAATTCCCCAGCGAAATGGCTTCTACCACTGAAACCATTTGCGAAAGCGAGTTACGCAACGCGCCGGAAAGAAGGCCCGCAAGCAGTAACGAAATGATCAACGTTACAAGGCCAATTCTGGTGAATACAGCTACGCGGCTTTCAATTTCCTGTTGCAGATTGGCAAGCGGTAAGGCAATACGCAGCAAATGCCCGTCTGTTATGCGAACCGCTGCATAGGCCATTTCAGTGCCAAGGGTGCCGCTGGAGCGGATAGAAAACCCGTGATTGCCCTGCATGGCAGCCCGCACTTCGGGTCTGTCCGAGTGGTTGTCGAGCTTTGATACGGGCTGCGCGCCCGGTGCGGTGTCGGCAAGCACGTTGCCGCTGTTATCAAGCAGCGAAATTCTTTCTTGCGGCATTTGCAGAATGGTCGCCAGTTCGCGCACACCTGCAGGGTTTGCCCCAATTTTATCAAGGATAACAGCAGACAGCGTAGTTTCGCGCACCAGCCGTTCGCGCGCTGCGTCTATCTGGCTTTGCTCAAAAGAAGCTCTGCCGTAATAGACAGCAATTCCCGAAGCAATCAGCGCTGCGGCAAGCATACTGCAAAAAATTCGTGTTCTGAAAGAAAGCATGGTTTTTCTCACTCGTAACATGCTGTCATGGGACAATTCGACCTGTTGGCTATGCCCTTGCATTCGCAACATTTTGTGCTGGCAACCGTTTGTCCGGCTGATTTTAGCGAACAGTGGCTCAAGTCACCCGGTCACGGACAGTTCATCGCCAGGTTATCGCCAGGTCATTGAAAATTCGTTAACAACGCACCCTCGGATTCGTCTGTAAAACGTATTGCTGCTCTTATCATACAACCTGCGCCATTAATCCTTGATGCGGTAGCCAACACCGCGCACCGTCTCCAGCATGGGAGCAGCTTCTCCCAGCTTGGCGCGCAGCCTGCGCACATGCGTATCCACTGTGCGGGCATAGCCTTCAAAGGAATAGCCCCACACATTATTTAAAAGTTGCTCACGCGTGCGTACCGATCCGGCGTGCCGCAGCAGATCTTCCAACAGGCGAAATTCCGTAGCCGTGAGGCTCAGTAGTTCGCCCTCGACCTCAGCGGAATGTGCCTCGGTGCGTAGCCGTATGCCGTGCCGCTCCAGCACAGGGCTTTCAACCTGCCGCCCACCACGGCGCAACACGGCTTTGACCCGCAGCATCAGTTCACGCACGCTGAAAGGTTTGACCACATAATCATCGGCACCAAGGCTCAAACCCACCACACGGTCAACTTCTTCCCCGCGCGCTGTGAGCATGAGTACCGGAATGTGGGAGGTTTCAGCCTGCGCGCCCAGTCGGCGGCATACTTCAAATCCATCCACACCCGGCAGCATCACGTCTAGCAGCACAAGGTCGGGGGTGTGCTGCCGCGCAAGGGCCAGGCCCTGTGTGCCATCGGCTGCCTCATGCACAGTGAAGCCTTCACGCTCAAGATTGAAACGCAAAAGTTCACGAATATCAGCTTCGTCTTCAACTATCAGTATTTGCTGGCTCATATGTTTCACCTCTATGACGCAAACAGAGTACAGCGGCTTTGTGCGCCAAACTGATGGAGGGCATGTTACAATTGCGTGACGAAAAACAAATTCGGCAATATCATATATTTCAGCATGTTAAATAACAGTTTTGCAGCTTCACGCAGTCTTCTGCGTTTCGTCATATTTTTGTAACAGAGGCGGGCAAAAAGAGAAACGTACCGGGAAGCTACCCGGCACCAACACGACAAACGTAGGAGAATATCCATGTCTATCGGAAAATTGCTCGCCACTGCCTTGACGGTTCTGAGCCTCAGCGCTCCGGCTATGGCTGCCCAGCAGGTTGTTATCAACGGTTCCACCACAGTGCTTCCCGTGGTCCAGAAAGCGGGCGAAGCTTTCATGGCCTCCCATCCTGATGTGGAACTGAGCATTTCCGGCGGCGGCTCTGGCAACGGCATCAAGGCTCTTATCGAAAAGCAGTGCAACATTGCCATGAGCTCCCGCGATATTAAGGCAAAGGAAGTTGAAGCCGCCAAGAAAAACGGCGTCACCCCCAACCGTATCACCATTGCTGTTGACGCCATTGTTCCTGTGGTCAACCCCGCCAACCCCGTTGCAGCGCTTACCTCTGCCCAGCTTCGCGACATCTACGGCGGCAAGGTCACCAACTGGAAGGAAGTTGGCGGTCAGGACGGCAAAATCGTTGTTATTTCACGCGACACGTCTTCCGGCACCTTTGAATGCTGGCAGGAACTGATCATGAAGGAAGAGCGCGTTAACCCCGCTGCCCTCATGCAGGCCTCTAACGGCGCTGTGGTGCAGGCTGTTTCCAAAAACAAGAATGCCATCGGCTATGTGGGCCTGGGCTACCTCGACAAGTCCACCAAGGGCCTCAAGGTCAATAATGTTACCGCCAGCGCCGCTACCGCTCTTTCCAAGCAGTGGCCCATCGCCCGCGAACTGTTTGTCTTCACCAACGGTGCCCCCGCTGGCGGCGCCAAGGCTTTTGTTGATTACCTGCTGGATCCCGGCAAGGGCCAGAAGGACGTTCTTGAAGTGGGTTATGTGCCCCTGGGCAAGTAGGTAGAAAAGCTACCGACGATACACCCACAGCATCGGCGGAGCGGGACGGCACATGCCGCCCGCACCCGCCGGGGAGAAAGCGCAATGCGCTCCAGAGACATCAAGGAAAAAGCGGTGCGAGTCACCCTTACCGCCATGGCAGGCAGTTCTTTGCTTGCCCTGGCTGGTATTGTTATTTTTCTGTTCATGGAAGGTCTGCCGCTTTTTAGCGAATATTCCTTCTTCAAATTTCTGTTCGGTCATTTGTGGTATCCCACAGAAGAGCCGGGGCTGTTTGGCATATTCCCCTTGCTGGTAGCCTCGCTCTCGGTGACGGTGCTGTCATCGCTGCTGGCTGTGCCCATGGGCGTGCTGACGGCGGTTTATCTGACCGAAATCGCCCACCCCAATGTGCGCCGCATCATCAAACCATTTGTTGAACTGCTCGCGGCCCTGCCATCGGTTGTCTTGGGCTTTTTGGGTATGGTGGTGCTAGCGCCGTTTTTGCAGGATTTTTTGAACGCGGACACGGGGCTGAATCTGCTTAATGCCTCGCTGGTGCTGGCGCTCATGAGCGTTCCGACCATCTGCTCCGTGTCAGAAGACGCCCTTTTTGGCGTGCCGCGCGACCTGCGCGAGGCATCGCTGGCATTGGGCGCAACACGCTGGCAAACCACAGTGCGCGTGGTTATCCCCGCCGCCCTTTCTGGCATTGGCACCGCTGTCATGCTGGGCATGTCGCGCGCCATAGGTGAAACCATGGTGGTGCTGATGGTAGCTGGCGGTGCGGGCATTATCCCCACGTCGCTGCTCGACCCGGTGCGCCCCATGCCTGCCAGTATTGCGGCAGAAATGGCAGAAGCGGCCTTTCGTAGCGAACATTACCATGCACTTTTCGCCATCGGCATAGTACTCTTTTTCCTGACACTGGTTTTTAACCTGGCTGCGGGCTACATAGCCGAAAAGCACCGTCAGGTAGGAACATCCAGCCTTTAGAGCATCTTAATGTTGATAAGCATGCTCTTGGCTAAAAACTCTGCCTTATAGGCATTGAGTGCCGTGTCTTGTAAAAATCCGCGCAGGACAGATAACCATTTTGGATGCAAATCTGATCTGACCGCAGAGTTGAAGAGTTGCGAAGTATGACGCCTGTTCAGAACGAGGAAAAATTCATGTCAGCCACCAGTCGCCTTACCCCTGCTTCTTCCGATGGACCGAGCATCAAGCTTACGCCGCGCCGTCTGGAAGAAGACCTCAAACACCACGATGCTGAACAGACGCCGCACACTGATGGCGTACGCATGCGTTTTGCCAGCGGCAAAGGCCGCGGACAATATCAAACCTTTATGTTCTGGCTGTTGCGGGCCATTGCAGTTTGCAACGTCCTGATTCTTTTAGGCGTGTGCGCTTTTTTGCTGCAAAATGGCCTGCCTGCCTTGAGCTGGTCTTTTTTGACCGAGGCTCCACGCCAGATGATGACCAAGGGCGGTATTTTGCCCTGTATCATTGGTACGGCAATACTGTCGCTGGGTTCGCTGCTGCTGGCATTCCCCCTGGGTGTGGCCTCAGCCGTGTACCTTAACGAATACGCCAAGCGTAACGCCTTTGCCCGTTTTGTACGGCTGGGCGTCAACAATCTTGCCGGTGTGCCATCCGTGGTTTTTGGCCTTTTTGGGCTTTCATTTTTTGTTACATTCTGCGGATTTGGCGTGAGTATCCTTTCGGGTGTGCTTACACTTGCGGTTCTGACCCTGCCCGTCATTATTGGCACGGCGGAGGAATCACTGCGCAACGTGCCGGACACCTATCGTGAGGCATCGCTTGCCCTTGGAGCAACCAAATCACAGACCATCGCCCGCGTAATCCTGCCCAGCGCCCTGCCCGGCATGCTGACCGGGGCAATTCTTGGTGTGGCGCGCGCCGCAGGCGAAAC
>QKDT01000144.1 GCA_003251995.1 Desulfovibrio desulfuricans | reverse complement strand
TTCTTTTGATGCAGGAGCTTTTTAGCCGTATCAATAACCTGTCCCAGTTTGCTTTGCGGCTTAAGGGTAAAGGCCATTTTTTCAATCAGGGTGTTGGCTGAAACCGGCTTGGCAATAAAATTGTCTGCGCCGACTTCATGCAGCAGCATGAGGCGGTCGCGTTGCACATCGCTGGTGAGTACAATAATTTTCAGCGCGGTGAAGGCCTGCTTGATCTGGCTTACAAGAAAGCTCAAATCCTGCCCGCCAATGCAGCGTTCTAAAAAGATAAGCGGTGCTGGGTGCCGGGCAAGAATACCACGCAGCTCCCTCAACATAACGCGGGGATCAGAAATTGTTGTATAAATGCTCTGCGATGTCAGCCCCATCTCTTTAGCCAAGGTAAGTCTTAACTGCGTGCAAAAGGCCTGATCGTCACTTACAGCCAAAATGTGACCATTTTCTTTCGTTATATAGGTAATAACAGTATCTTGGTATGTATTGAGTCTTGCCCTGTTATTGGCATCTATCATAGACATTGCGTCTCCTAAAAATTGTCAGTTTGAAAGAAGACAATTTTAACGCTGTTGTAGGGGGTACGCGACAAATCATAACTTCTGAGCAGATCCAGAGGGGTGGGTTATTTGTAAATTTTGCACACTGCTGCGTCAAGAGCTATGATTGATGTGACAGAAGCTGTGGAGCGGCAAAAAATAATGCAAAAATGGCTTGACGTCCAAGGGTAACTTGGGTAGAAAAGACCTCCGCGCGATAAAAAGCGATTTTTATCGGCGTTCCCTGGACGGCAGGGAAGGATGGGTTGAGCCCATTCTGATGCACCCCAATGTAGGCGTAAATCACGGCTATAAAGGGTTTTGACATGTGCAGGCGTTACCGAATGCCGGACAATGTCGAGCCGTTCCAGCCCAGAGACGGACCCCACCGCAGCCCCCGGCCGCGTGTGACCCGGGGCTGTAAGGTAGGGGGATAGCCCCCATTTGGTGACCCTGCGGGACCGCCTAGCCACTTATTCTTTAGTGGCTTGGCCTGGGCGACGCTGGGGAGCATCACGCGGATGATGCAGGCGCGTTCAGGCGTCCAATCTTCCGAATTCTTCCTGAAATTTCAGGCGTGATGCGCGCATTAGCGCAACCCCTTACGTTGCTCCGTTTTCCGTCCCTTACCAGGGTGAGGTCGGCCCTTCGGGCCATGCTTCATGGCCCGCGTATGCTGTGAAGGAGCCCGCGCTCGTAGCCCAAAGGGCCGCGCGGGATGTTTTTGCAAACGGAGTAGGCACAATGACGACAGTTAGCAGCGATCGCATTCGGATCAAGCTCAAAGCCTACGATTACCGCATTCTGGATAAAGCCGTTGCGGAAATCGTGGATACGGCGCGCAATACCGGTGCCGGCGTAGCGGGACCAATTCCGCTGCCCACCAACATTCACAAGTACACCGTGCAGCGTTCCGTGCATGTGGACAAGAAGTCCCGTGAGCAGTTTGAAATGCGCATTCACAAGCGGCTCATGGATATCCTGGAACCCACGCAGCAGACCGTCGACGCGCTGGGCAAGCTTTCGCTGCCCGCCGGTGTGGACGTGGAAATCAAGCTCTAGCGAGAGGCAGTCATGGCTGAGAAAATGGGAATTTTGGGTCGCAAACTTGGTATGACCCGCATATTTGACGGCGCTGGCGCTGCCGTGCCCGTCACGGTGATTGAGGCCGGTCCGTGCCCCGTCACCCAGGTCAAAACTGCGGAAACTGACGGCTACAACGCCGTACAGATCGCAATGACCCCCGCTAAGGAAAAGCACAGCACCAAGGCTATGCAGGGCCACTTTGCCAAAGCTGGCAAGGGCCTTTTCCGCCATCTGCGCGAAATCCGCCTTTCGGGCGCGCCGGAGCAGGAGCTGGGTCAGGAACTGACCGTTGAAATTTTCGCCGCAGGCGATATGGTCAAGGTGACCGGCACAAGCATGGGTAAAGGCTACCAGGGGCGTATGCGCCGCTGGAATTTTGCCGGTTCCAAAGATACCCACGGCTGCGAAAAGGTGCACCGCAACAATGGTTCCATTGGTAACAACACCTTTCCTGGTCACGTTTTTAAGGGCCGGAAAATGGCGGGCCATTGGGGCAATGAAACCGTTACGGAAATGGGCCTGACCATCGTTGATGTGCGTCCTGAGGACAACGTCATTCTGGTCAAAGGTTCCGTGCCCGGCCCCAAGAATGGGCTGGTGCTGATCCGCAAGCAGTAGAGGAAGCAGCAATGGCTACCGTGAAAGTATATGACCAGAACAAGCAGGAAAGCGGCGAAGTAACGCTTGCTTCCGACGTGTTCGAAATCGAGGTGAGGCCCGAAATCCTCAATCTCGTTGCGCGCGCCCAGATGGCGGCTAAACGCGCCGGCACGCATATGGCAAAAACCCGTGCGCTGGTTTCTGGCGGCGGTGCTAAGCCTTGGAAGCAGAAGGGCACAGGCCGTGCTCGCTCCGGCTCCAGCCGTTCGCCCATTTGGCGCGGTGGTGCCATTATCTTCGGACCCAGCCCCCGCGACTACAGCTTCAAGGTTAACAGCAAGGTGCGCGCCCTGGCCATGAAAATGGCCCTGTCGAGCCGCCTGGCTGCCGAAACCCTGATGGTTGTCAAGGGTATTGAGCTGCCCGAAGCCAAAACCAAGCATTTCGCCAAGGTTGCCGACACGCTGGGCCTTTCCAAGGCTCTCATTGTGGCTCCCGCCGAAGACAGCGCGCTGACCCGTTCCGCTCGCAACATTCCGGGCCTCACCATGACCACGGTCGATCGCCTTAGCGTGCTTGAAATCCTCAAGCACAAGCAGCTTGTGCTGCTTGAAGGCGCTATCGAATCCGTTCAGGCGCGTTTCGCTAAGAAGGGGGCGTAAGATGGAAATCACTTCTGTTCTGCTCAAGCCCCTGCTGACCGAAAAGACGACCTTGATTAAGGACGAAGCCCAGCAGGTGGCCTTTATGGTTCACACCTTGGCCAACAAGCTTGAAATCAAGCAGGCCGTGGAAAAGGCTTTTGACGTTAAAGTGGAAGCGGTCAACGTTGTGCGCCGCGCCCCCATGAACAGGGAGCGTCAGGGTCGTGTGGTTGGTCGTAAGCCCGGCTGGAAGAAAGCGTATGTTACGCTGCGCCAGGGCGATAAAATTGAGTTCTTCGAGGGAGTGTAATCATGGCTGTCCGCAAGCTGAAACCGACCTCCGCGGGGCGTCGCTTCCAGACGGTTTCCGACTTTGAGGAAATCACCCGGACGCGCCCTGAGAAGTCGCTCACTGAAGGCCTCACCAAAAAGGCCGGTCGCAACAATCTGGGTCGCGTCACCAGCCGCCGTCGTGGCGGTGGTGTTAAGCGTCTGTACCGCATCATCGACTTCAAGCGCGACAAGACTGGCGTTGAAGCCACTGTTGCTCACATTGAATACGATCCCAACCGTACCGCCCGTATTGCGCTTCTGCACTACTCGGACGGCGAAAAGCGCTACATCCTCGCTCCGGTTGGTTTGAAGCAGGGTGATAAAATTATGTCCGGCATTAACGAGCGCAACGGCGTCGTGGCCGACATCAAACCTGGCAATGCTCTGCAGATGGCCCGCATCCCTGTGGGTACTGTTGTGCACAACATTGAGCTTTACCCCGGCAAGGGCGGTCAGATGTGCCGCGCTGCTGGTACCTACGCCCAGCTCGTCGCCAAAGAAGGCAACTACGCCCTGCTGCGTTTGCCCTCGGGCGAAGTTCGCAAGGTGCTTGCCACCTGCGTGGCTACCGTGGGTCAGGTGGGCAACGTGCATCACGAAACCATCTCTTTGGGCAAAGCTGGTCGTAACCGCTGGTTGGGTCGTCGTCCTAAGGTTCGCGGCGTTGCCATGAACCCCATCGACCACCCCTTGGGCGGTGGCGAAGGCAGAAGCTCTGGTGGCCGCCATCCTGTGTCGCCTTGGGGTATGCCTGCTAAGGGTTACAAGACCCGCGACAAGAAGAAGGCCTCTTCCCGGCTGATTATCAAACGCCGCGGCCAGAAGTAGGAGTAGCTCATGCCGAGATCGTTGAAAAAAGGGCCGTTTGTTGACGGTCATCTGATGAAGAAGGTCGACAGCACAGTGGCCAACAGCGACCGCCGTGTAGTCAAGACCTGGTCGCGCCGCTCGACCATCCTGCCCGAAATGGTGGGACTGACCTTTGCGGTGCATAATGGCAAGAAGTTCGTGCCGGTGTTCGTTACCGAAAACATGGTTGGTCACAAGCTGGGTGAATTTTCGCCCACTCGTACCTTCCATGGGCATGCCGCCGACAAAAAGGCCAAGGCCGGCAAGAAGTAGGGTAGGCATATGGAATCTAAAGCTATTGCAAAATTCCAGCGCGTTTCTCCGCGCAAGACCCGTCTTGTGGCCAAGAACGTGCAGGGACTTGGAGTGGAGGAGGCAATGAACCTTCTGCGCTTCACGCCCAACAAGCCCGCTGGCGTGCTTTTCGGCGTGCTCAAGAGCGCGTTGGCCAATGCCTCGCAGCTGGGCGGCGTTGATGTGGATGCCATGGTGGTGAAGGAAATCGTGGTGAACGAAGGCCCCACCTGGAAGCGCTTTATGCCCCGGGCTCAGGGCCGGGCAACCAAGATTCACAAGCGCACCAGCCACATCACCGTTATACTCGCAGAAGGGCAGGAATAGGCTATGGGTCAGAAAGTACATCCGTTCGGGTTCCGGCTTGGGTACAACAAGAATTGGCAGTCCCGCTGGTTCAGCAAGAAGGAATACCCTGCCTTTGTCTATGAAGACAGCAAAATCCGCGCGTTCGTGAAGAAGCTCCTGTTTCATGCCGGGGTTTCCAAGATCGAAATCGAACGTGCTGGCGGCAAGGTACGGCTTATCCTTTCCACCGCTCGCCCCGGTATTGTTATCGGTCGCAAGGGTGTGGAAATCGAAAAGCTTCGCAACGATCTTCGTCAGAAGTTTGGTCGCGAGTTCTCTCTTGAAGTGAACGAAATCCGTCGCCCCGAAGTGGACGCTCAGTTGGTGGCTGAAAATATCGCCCAGCAGCTTGAGCGCCGCGTGGCCTTCCGGCGCGCCATGAAGCGCACCGTGTCCATGGCCCGTAAGTTTGGCGGCGAAGGCATCAAGGTAACCTGCGCTGGTCGTCTGGCTGGTGCAGAAATCGCCCGTACCGAATGGTACCGCGATGGCCGAGTGCCCTTGCAGACCCTGCGTGCCGACATTGACTACGGCTTTGCCGAAGCGCGCACCACCTACGGCATCATTGGTGTCAAGGTGTGGATCTATAAGGGTGAAATCCTTGACAAAGAGGTTGATCAGTAATGCTTGCGCCCAAAAGAGTTAAATTCCGCAAGTGGCAGAAAGGCCGCCTGCGTGGCCTGGCCACCCGCGGCGCTACCGTTGCATTTGGTGATATCGGCCTTAAAACCGTGCAGCATGGCCAGCTTTCCAGCCAGCAGATTGAAGCTGCTCGTATCGCCATGATGCGTCACATCAAACGTGGTGGTAAAGTGTGGATCCGCGTGTTCCCCGACC
>QKDT01000070.1 GCA_003251995.1 Desulfovibrio desulfuricans | reverse complement strand
CAACTGACCTCAATGATGCAAGCCTCTCTGCTAATGTATACAAGAAATGTATCAATTGTCCATTACTGCACAATGGTTTCTTGTCTCCGCATATCCCCATTCAACCCCGTCAAATTTAACCTTTTCAGTCAGCCCCGCGGCGGGTATAGTGCCCGCAGGAGAATTTTTATGAGTGACATTTTCGCTTCCCGCCGTGAAAACCTCCGGCATGCCATGCGTTTACGCGGGCTTGACGCCATGCTTATCAGCCAGGCCGCCAACAGGTTTTATCTTTCGGGCTTTGAACTGCACGACCCGCAGTTTAACGAGAGCGCAGGCAGGCTTGTCATCACGTCCGACGGGCGCGACTGGCTTGCCACGGACTCCCGCTATCTTGACGCAGCCTCTCGCATCTGGGACCGCGAACGCATCTTTATATACGGGGGCAATACTGCCTGCGAGCTGCATGGATTGCTGCGCCGTTGCGGCAGCCGGGTGGGCATTGAGGCCAATGGCGTCAGCCTTGCCTTTGCCCGCGGGCTCGCCTCGGCTGGAGCGGGCCTGCATTGCGAGGCGGCTGACGGCATGGTTGAAAAGCTGCGCCGCATCAAGGAACCTTGTGAAATTGCCGCCATGGAAAAATCTTTTGCGCTCAACCATAAACTGATGCAATGGGTCGAGGGCCAACTGGAACCCGGTCGCACCGAGTTAGATATAAGCTGGGCCATAGAACGCTTTTTTCGCGAAAACGGCGCTTCGGAGCTGGCCTTTGCCAATATTGTGGCTGTGTGCAAAAACGCCGCCCTGCCCCACGCTATTCCCGGTCAGGACGTTGTGACGGAAAACTGCCCCGTTCTTATAGATGTTGGCTGCCGGGTGGATGAGTATTGCTCTGATCAAACCCGCACTTTCTGGGTGGGCACGGCCCCCACGGATGAATTCCGCCGTGCGCTCGATCTCACGCGTCAGGCGCAGACCGCCGCCATAGAGGGCATGCGGCCCGGCATGACATTTCGCGATGCCTATATCCTTGCGCACAATGTTTTTGCCAAGGCTGGCGTAGCCAACGCCTTTACGCATGGCCTGGGGCATGGCGTGGGCCTTGAAACACACGAAGCCCCCAGTCTCTCGCCCCGTGCTGAAGGCGTACTTGAGCCGGGCATGGTGGTGACTGTTGAACCGGGGCTTTATTACCCCCAATGGGGTGGCATACGGTGGGAATACACCGTGCTGGTCGAAGAAGACGGCGTCAGGATTCTTTAGGGAGGCGGCATGAGCATTCTCTTTCTTGTCGGGGCGCGGGCCTCAGGCAAAACAACCATTGGCAAAGCCCTTGCCAAAAGCCTTGGCCTGCCCTTTGTGGATACCGACCAACATATGCTGCGCGGCGTTGGCCTGACAGTTGAGCAAATCGTTGCCGCCGAGGGCTGGCCCGGCTTTCGTAATCGTGAAAGCCGCGCACTGCAAGAAGTGGCAGAATTGCATGCCGCTGGCGGCGTTGTTTCCACCGGGGGCGGCATGGTGCTGGCTGAAGAAAACCGCTTGCTTATGCGCCAGCGTGGCATGGTCGTCTTTCTGGACGCCCCGGTTCAGACCCTTGCCGAACGCCTGAGCAGAAACCCTGTTGCCACTCAGCGTCCTTCTCTGACCGGCAAAGGCCTTATTGAAGAAATAGGGCAGGTTCTGGAAGAACGCCGTCATCTTTATGAACAGGCTGCGCACCATGTTGTAGATGCTTCGCGCCCCATGCTCGCTGTTTGCCGTGAAATAGAGCAACTTTGGCGCAAGCAGCCTCCCACGCAGGCCAAACCCTAACGGCCCTGGCTTACAGAATGTTGACTGTCTTCAATGATTGATACGGCCCCATCAGCTCAGCCAGCTACGGCACCGCTTGTGTCGGTCATAATGCCCGCATGGAATGCCGCCAACACCCTGGGAGCAACACTTCAGAGCCTGCTTGACCAGCGCCCTGCACCCAACACCCCTTTGCCGGAATTTGAAATCATTGTTGCCGACGATGGCTCCACAGACGACACCCACACGCTGCTTAAATACTGGGCAAGCCCCAACCGCTGCGGGCACAGACTACGATGCCTGCACCTTCCGCACGGCGGCATAGCTGCGGCTCTCAACGCTGGCCTTGCTGCGGCGCGTGGGGCATTTGTGGCACGCATGGATGCGGATGATACCGCGCATCCTCAACGCTTAGCACTTCAGGCGGAGCATCTTTTCAACAATCAATCCCTCAGCGTCTCGGCAACCTGCGTGGCCTTTGGTGGCAACCGAGATACTGCCCACGGCTTCGCGCACTTTGTGGACTGGCAAAACACACTGCTTACTTCTGACCAGATCAGCCACGCGCGCTTTCGCGATACGCCCATATGCCATCCCTCTGTCATGTTTCGGCGTGAGGCTGTGGACAAATGGGGCATGTACCGTGACGGGAATTTTCCTGAAGATTGGGAGATCTGGCTGCGCTGGCTCCACCACGGAGCGACTATGGAAAAGCTGCCCCAACAGATGCTGGTATGGAATGACGCCCCCACCCGAGCCACACGCGCAGACAGCAGATATGCGCGTACTACCTGCGACAGGCTGCGGGCGCTCTGGCTGGCGCGCTGGCTAGAACAACACAACCCCTTTCATCCATATGTATGGGTTGTGGGTGGAGGTCGTGTGGCACGCCAACGCCTGGCCCCATTATGGGAGCTCGGCCCGCTGCCTGCTGCATACATTGATATTGATCCTAAAAAGATAGGCAACCGCCTGAGCGGCGTCCCGGTTCTTGGGCGCGATGCCCTCCCCCCTCCGGGCCACTGCTGCATACTCAATGCCCTTACTGCCCATGGCGCTGCAGAAGAAGCCGCCCAATGGCTTTCACAAGCCGGGCATGATCAGCGCAATTGGCTTTTGGTTTGATGCACCATTTTTTAATAATGTAGACTTGTTAAATCCGATTTAGCATCAGTTTGTGTCTTTCTTCGCAAGCTCTTTTCACCTTACATCTCGCCTTCACAACTGCAATACTGCAACTGTAATACCCATTATTGCACTTCAGTCTGCTTCATGCGTCTGTATAACGAGCCCTGCACTTTATTTGTTTGTTTGAACAGCCAATTTAGACGCACTGGCGAGGCATACGTGATGCAGTATATCCAAACATCCGCCAAAAAGGCCTTTTTGCATTGCAAGCAGACCTTTGCGCACCCCTTGTGAAAAAAAAATTGCGGAGTTTGCGAAATTTGTCACCAATACCCTTTGACATAACAAGGCCAAGCAGATATGTTGCAAGGGCTTTATGTATTTTCAACTCCTTCAATCCGCTATTCATATGGAGGATGCGGCATGCTGGATCTAAACGTTACTCTTCTCTTTCAGCTGGCGAACTTCTTCATCGCCATTTTCGTGCTCAACATCCTCCTGATTCGCCCCATCCGCGAAATCATAAAAAAGCGCAACGGCGTCATGGATGACATGGCCGAGGAAGCCGGCTCTTTTGAGTATCAGGCTGGCGAACGGCTCACCAACTATGAGGCCGAACTGGCCCGCGCCCGTCAGGACGCAGGCAGCAACCGTGAGGAAGGCCGCGCCGCTGGCGTGGCAGAACAGCAGAAGCTCGTGGGTGAAGCTCAGCAGAGCGCCCGTGATATTCTGGCTGAAACCCGCGCCTCGCTGCAGGCACAGGCTGCGGAAACCCTTGATGCTCTGCGCAAGCAGGTGGGTGAATTCTCTTCCCGCCTGGCTGACCGCCTTATCAAGGGCTAGCAAGCGGCGCTGACACAGGCCTTTGCGGGCCGTTCCGCAACGCTGCGCGTTGCGGCTTCATTGGGAACTGTTTTCGAATCGGTATTATCGAACAGAGGGGGTGGGCTTTGAGCAGATGGAAACACGCGGGTTTTATCCTGCCGCTCGTTATTGCCTTTGCCGCGCTGGTGGTCATTCCTGCGGGAGCCATGGCTTCTGAAGGGCATGCAGCGCCGCGTTGGGGCGACTTCGGCTGGCGCGTGCTCAACTTCGTGATTTTTGCCGGCATCCTCTGGTATTTCGTCGGCGGCCTTGCCAAGCGTTTCTTTAAGAACCGCCGCGAAAGCATCAAGAATGCACTGGACGATCTTGACGAACGTCGCAAGACGGCCAAGGAGCAACTGGCCTCGGTAGAGACCCGTATTGCCAACCTTAATGCTGAACGCGAGGCCATTTTGGCCGAGAGCCGCCAGCAGGCCGAGGCCCTCAAGCAGGGCATCGTGGAAGAGGCTCACCGCCAGGCCGCTCAGATTGTGGAGCAGGCGCGCCTTACGGCGGAAAATGAAGGCCGCGCGATCTTTGCTGAAGTGCGCGCCTCCATTGCCGATGAGATCGTGAATGCAGCCGAAAAAGCACTGAGCTCCAAGCTCAATGCGGCAGAGCACGACAAGCTTATCGCCAACTCCCTTAACAAGGTGGTGCTCCATTGATTAACACTGTGGTTGCACGCAGGTATGCCAACGCAATTTTTGCGCTTGGCAAAAAGGATGGGGATGCAGCCCTGAGTTCGCGCGGCGAGTGCCTGGCGAATCTTGGTGAGATGCTTGCCGCCGCACCGGGGCTTGACCTTACCCTGAAAAGCCCTGTTATCGGCGTAAGCGAAAAGAAGGCAGTTCTTGATAAGCTGCTGACCAAGCTCAAGGCTGACACGACCATGCGCAATTTCTGCTTTCTGCTTGCAGACAAGGAACGGCTTGCCTTCCTGAGCGAAATTGCAGCGTGGTACGGCAAACTGCTGGACGAGGCCAAGGGTATCATCCGCGGCCAATGCATAACCGCAGTACAACTTTCCGCAGACAAAAAGTCTAAGCTCAAGGAGACCTTGCAACAGAAAGCGGGCACCGATATTGAGCTGACCTTTGCCGTGGACAAAGACATACTAGGGGGTATGGTGCTCAAAATGGGTGACCGGGTGCTGGACGCAAGTCTGCGCGCGCAGTTGGGAATCCTTCGGGAGACATTCAAGAGGGGTGAATAGCACATGCAGATCAAAGCGGAAGAGATAAGCAAGATCATTGAGGATCAAATCCAAAACTACGAGCAGCGCGTCGAAATGAGCGAAACTGGCACCGTACTCTACGTCGGTGACGGTATCGCCCGTGTCTACGGGGTCAAGAACGCGATGTCCATGGAACTGCTGGAATTCCCCGGCGGCATCATGGGTATGGTGCTCAACCTCGAAGAAGACAACGTCGGCGTGGCCCTGCTCGGTTCGGACGTGGGCATCAAAGAAGGCGACCCGGTCAAACGTACCGGCAAGATCTTCTCCGTGCCTGTGGGCGACGGCGTTATGGGGCGCGTGCTCAACCCTCTGGGTGAGCCCATCGACGGTCTTGGACCCATCGACGCCACGGAAGTGCGCCCGGTGGAAATCAAGGCCCCCGGCATCATCGCACGTAAGAGCGTGCATGAGCCCATGCCTACTGGCCTTAAGGCCATTGACGCCATGACTCCCATTGGCCGCGGACAGCGCGAACTGATCATTGGCGACCGCCAGACCGGTAAGACCGCTGTTTGCGTTGATGCCATTTTGGCGCAG
>QKDT01000237.1 GCA_003251995.1 Desulfovibrio desulfuricans | reverse complement strand
GTGGGGCCAGCGGGCAGGTTTTGGGCTTCTGCCAGAGCGCCAGCGGGGAAGTCGCGCGGCACCTCATGGTTGAGCTTGACCAGCTCTTCCTGCACTGCCACGTCGTCTTCGCGTCCGTAGTCGCCCACGATGCGGGCCGTCCAAAGGTCAGAGGCCAGCCGCTTTACTGGGGCCAGCAATACCAGCGTGCCTGGTTCGGGGGGAGTTTCGCCCTGTGCCAGTTCCACACTAAAATTTACGCCAAGGCGCGCGTCTGCCGGGCGGCAAAAAAGTGTTTGCCCTGTGCGGTGGGCCGCATGGGCGGGAATTTCCGTGAGGCCGCGTTCAATGATCTCGATGATGCGCCCTTCGGGCGATGGGCCACGCGACGCGCCGGGGGTCAAGGCCACGCGCACAATATCCTGATGCCAGGCTTCACCTGTTTGCGCGGAGGGAATATACACATCGCGCGCGCCAGAAAATTCCAGCCTGCTGTCGCGGTTGTTTTCGCCTTCATCTACGGGGCGCATGGGGCTGACAAAGCCCCCGCCGTCGCGCAACGCGGTAAAACGGCCCGTAAGGTGCTTGAGGGTTTCGGGGCGAGTCCACAGGCCGCCGCGCAGGCGCAGCAGGCGACCCTGTTCTGCCAGCGTGGTCAGCATGGCTTCAAGGTCGCCCTTGGCGCGGCGGGCAAGGCCAAGCACGCGCAAAAGACCGTCCACGCGCAAGGGGCGCGACTGGGCGGAAAAGGTCTCCAGCAGTTCCTCGCGGGAGGGAAAGCCGGGGGTGTGGGCGGAAGCGCCAATCGCTCCGCGTTGAGATTTTTTCTTTTTCATAGGGTTCCGTAGTGCGAAAGAAGGGGGCAAAAGGCCTGGCCTTTCGCCCCCGATCACTCAAATTTCAGGCTGCGCTGGCGCAGTGCCGCATCAGTCGCGGTTGCCGCCAAAGAGGCGCAGCATCATGAGGAAAAGGTTGATAAAATCAAGGTACAGCGTCAGAGCGCCAAGGATTGCGCCACGGCGCACGGCTGTGCCATCACCCATAGGGGCGTTTTCGCCAAACTGGCGCAGCTTCTGCGTGTCATAGGCGGTCAGGCCGGTGAAAATAACCACCCCAAGGCAACTGATGATAAAGTCCATCATGCTGCTTTTGAGGAAGATGTTCACCAGCGAGGCAATGATGATACCGATAAGGCCCATGAACAAAAAGCTGCCCATGGACGTAAGATCGCGCTTGGTCACAGTGCCGTAGACCGACATGGCAAGGAAGGTGCCGGTGGTCACCAAGAATGCGTTGGCGATGGACGCAATGGGGTAGACCACAAAAATGGACGAAAGCGTTGCGCCCGTAACGGCAGAATATAGCAAAAACAAGCCAGTAGCCGTGCCGCCGGACATTTTGTGAACCGCCGCCGAAAGGGCGATAACAAGGCCGAACTGAGCTACCATCATGAGAACAAGCACAATGGTGTTGCCAAAAATTGCGGCCTGCACGGCAGGCGAACTGGCAACGGCGTAGGCCACGACCGTGGTTACCGCCAGACCGGCAGTCATCCACTGATAAACCTGACGCATGTAAAGGGAAGCGACGCTGGTGGCGGCGCTTTGAGCAACACTGCGGCTATACGACATTATATCCTCCGAAAAGCAGTTGAAGGCGCACAGTCCGTTCGGCGGCTGCGGCTCGGTGCAGCAGTGCCGTCGGGCGGGCTTGAAGTTTGTCTTCTGCTTACAACTATAATAACGCAAGCCGCATTTAGCAAGGGCCAGAAGGGTGAAGTTCGGCCTTGGCGGCCCGCAATTTACTGCATGTTTTTGCTGGAACATTCGAGCAACGGATTTGTCATGGCAGTGGCAATGCGTATGAGGGGGAGCATGTCAGCCCCACAAACGAGCCTTGCGGTAGTGGCTTTGCGGGGGCAAGCGGCCTGCTGCCCTTGCTGCGTGTGGGGCAGCGTGCTACCGTGCGGCCTGCCGGGCTTAACCCGGCGCATCCTACTGAGAGGAGTAATCCATGAAATCAATTCGTGTATTTTTTCGTGCTGTTACGTTGACTCTTTGCCTTGCCGCCGTGCTTGCCCTGGCGGGCCAGGCTCAAGCTGCCGACCCTGATCCCGCGGTAAAGCTTGAGACCAGTATGGGTGATATTGTGGTGCGCCTTGATGCCCGCAAAGCCCCCATCAGCACTGCCAATTTTGTGCAGTATGTCAAATCCGGCTTTTACGACGGCACGGTGTTTCACCGCGTCATCAAAAACTTCATGATTCAGGGCGGCGGTTTTACCCCCGACATGAAGCAGAAGTCCGCCCGCGCCTCTATTCGCAACGAAGCGGACAACGGTTTGAAAAACAAAAAGTACACCATTGCCATGGCCCGCACCAGCGAGCCGCATTCGGCTTCCTCGCAGTTCTTTATCAACACCAAGGATAACGACTTTCTTGATTTCAAGAGCCAGACGCCGCAGGGCTGGGGCTATGCCGTGTTCGGCAAGGTCATCAAGGGGCAGGAAGTGGTGGATAAAATCGGTACCGTGCTGACCGGCAAAAAGGGCTATTACGATGACGTGCCCGTGGAAAGCGTGATCATCAAAAAGGCCGTGATCGTAGAATAATCAGGCTGAAATTTGTGGCGCGCGGCATTGCCGCGCGCGTTTAAGCGGAGGGTTCAGTGAACTCTCCGCTTTTTTTACAGATCTGTTTCAGCTTCTCCGTAGTCGGGCTCTGCCTGGCTGCGTTTTTTTTCGTACATGCTGCCCCAGGCCTTCAGCGATTCCATGATAGGCACAAGTGAAGCCCCCAGAGCCGTGAGCGAATAATCCACCCGTGGCGGCACCGTGCCGTATACCTTGCGGTGTACAAGTCCATCTTGTTCCAGCTCGCGCAACTGGCGCACCAGCATACGTTCGCTGATTTCCGGCAGGGATCGCCGCAACTGGCTAAAGCGAATAACATCCTGCAATGAAAGAAAATAAATAACCAGGAGCTTCCATTTACCACCTATAAGCTGCAAGGTCAGTTCAAAGTGGCAACGGTAATTACCTGGAGCTGCCGAGCATGCATGGGAATCGTTCATCTGGTGTCCTGCCTAACTATACTTTTTGTCAGTACCTATCATTGATGTTATAATATGAATTTTTTGTCAGTACTTCAACTTTTGTAGATTAGCGATATAATGGGTGCAGATTTATCACTAGGAGAAAAATAATGAAGATTCTGGCAATAAACGGAAGCCCAAGAAAGCACGGCAATACGGCATTATTATTGGAAGAAGTGCTCACACCCCTGCGCGAAGCCGGGTGGGACGTGGAAACCGTGCAACTGGGCGGCAAAAAAATTCAGGGCTGTCGTGGCTGCGGAAAATGCGCGCAACTCAAAAACGGGCGCTGCATTTTCGATAACGACATGCTCAACGAATTGCTGCAAAAAATGTTGGAGGCGGACGCCATGCTCTTGGGTACGCCCTGCTATTTCACCGATATGTCAGCGGAACTGAAGGCCTTGGTGGATAGGGCGGGCTATGTGGCCTATGTGAACGGTGGGCTGTTTCAGGGCAAGATTGGTGCCGCGGTGGTGGCTGCGGGGCGTGCAGGGGCCACGCATGCGTATGACAGCATCAACCACATGTTCTTGATGTCAAAAATGCTGGTCCCCGGTTCAACCTACTGGAATATGGGCTTTGGACGCGCTGAGGGCGAAGTGATGCAGGATGCCTTTGCCATGGAAAACATGCGCCACCTGGGCAGAGCCATCAACTGGCTGGGCAAGGCCGTTGCGCCGCATATGGCGGGGTATCCTTCAGCCTAGCCGCACAATATGCAAAGATGCGGTACAAAGCGTGGCTCTAGGCGTGGTATGAATCGCTGTGTGACGGGTTGGTAATATAAATATCTGGCAGATGGACAACGCACCGGGGCGGCACGGCAAGGCCGCTTCGGTACGGGGCTATTTGCCTGCCAGGGCGGCAAAGCGGCGCACGGTCAGGTGGCACACAGCCACAGCCAGCGCATCCGATGTATCCAGCGCCCAGTTGGCGTTTTTGACGTTGAGCAGGCGCTGCACCATAAAGGCGACCTGCTCTTTTTCTGCCCGGCCTGTTCCCACAAGGGATTTTTTTACAAGGGTAGGCTCATAATCACTTATGGAGAGGCCATGCGAGGCGCAAGCCGCCACTGCCACGCCTCGGGCCTGCCCGAGCTTGAGCGCCGATGCCGCGTTTTTTGCGGTAAACACCTGCTCGATGGCGGCTTCCTCTGGTTTGGTACGGGCCAACACACCAGAAAGCTCGTGGTAGATGCGTGCGAGGCGGTCAGAAAATTCCTTGCCCGCCGAGGCCGTGCGCACCACACCGCAATCCACCAGTTGCAGCACGCCAGAAACCTCGCGCACCACGCCCCAGCCCGTGCGCTGCGAGCCGGGGTCGATGCCTATGACCGTTACAGACTGCATGGTTTGCTAGAGCAGAAATGAAGTGACAATGTAGTCTGCCGCAAGAATCAGCACGCACGAAATAACCACGGCAGAGGTGGTGGCGTTGCCCACGGCCTCCGGCCCCACGCTGTCGCGCCGCTTGTTGGTGTAATAACCCTGACGGCAGCAGATGGTGGTGACAAGCAGGCCAAAAAGTATGGCCTTGATAAAGCCGCCGTTCACGTCTGTTGCTGTTACCGAGCTTGTGATGCGGTAAAAATACGCGCCTTCGTTGATGCCCAGCATGAGCACGCCCGTGAGGTAGCCCCCGATAATGCCGATGACGTCAAATACCGCCGTGAGCAAGGGAAAGGCGATAAGAGATGCCAGCAGACGCGGGCTGACCAGATAGCCCATGGAATTGATGTCCATAACGTCCAGCGCGTCGATCTGGTCGGTGATGCGCATGACGCCGATCTCGGCGGTCATGGATGACCCGGCGCGGCCTGTAAGCATGATAGCCGTGAGCACTGGGCCGAGTTCGCGGATAAGGGTGAGCGATACGGCAGAGCCAAGCATGCCTACCGAACCGAATTTTACCAGCGTATAGTAGCCCTGAAGGCCCAGAACCATGCCGCAGAACACGCCTATCAGCATGATAAGAAAGAGCGATTTTGAGCCGATGACAAAAAGCTGTTGCATGGTGCGCGGAAAAATCTTGGGGCTGGCAAATACTTGGGCCAGACCTTCCAGCATGAACAGGGCTGTGTTGCCCAGAGCGTCTATGCCGTTCAGGCAGGGGCGGCCTATTTTGCGTACAAAATTGCCGAAAGTTTCAGTTGCGGTCATGTTTTTGCCTCACCGCTTGGATTTTTGCGGTTTACTTGAAACAGGCTTTTTAGAAACCTGAATAGGAACGCCCAGCTTCATATGGCGCAGATCGTCGCGCAGGGCAACGGCGTCGTCTTCCGTGCCGCGCAAGCTGACCATCACCAGTACAAGCCTGCCGCTTTTTTTTGTACGGGTGCGCAGTCCCTTGCCTTCAAGGCGGGTGCGCAGTTTGTCGGCGTCTTCGTCAGATTTGAATGCCGCCACCTGATACACATAATCAAACTGGGGGCCTGCTTTGGCGGGGGCTGGTTTGGCGGCCTGCGCCCCGCTTTGCGCGTTGTTTT
>QKDT01000371.1 GCA_003251995.1 Desulfovibrio desulfuricans | reverse complement strand
AACCAAGTCGCGAAGGGCAGGCTGCACCTGGGCGGTGGCGGTATCTTTATCCATCACAATGCTGGTGGCGGCATTAAGCATGTTGACCACCGGGGCGGGGGTACACGTGCCCATTACGAGCAACAGGCCCAGCAGCACGGCGGCGGGGATAAGGGTCATGCCGCCCTGTTCGCCACGGGTGATGGATTCCGGCGGCGGGCCAGAGAGCGTTACCGCCACCAGGTGCACCAGAGCGCCAAGCGCCACCATGAGCAGCACCGCCAGAAGCGCAACCAGATACATATGACCGGCGGAAATGCCGGAAACGACCACCATGAATTCGCTCAGAAACACGCTGAACGGCGGCAGGCCGCCCAGAGCCAGGGTTCCCGCAGCCAGAAACACGGCAGAGACAGGCATGACCTTGAGCATGCCGCGTACCGTGGTCATGTCGCGCGAGCCGTACTTAAGCAGCACGTTGCCCGACACGCAGAACACAAGGCCCTTGGCAAGGCTGTGGCTGATAACGTGGAACAGCGCGGCAAAGATGCCCAAGGGCCCGCCAAAGCCAAGGCCGACGGCGATGATGCCCATGTTTTCAACGCTGCAATACGCATAGCGGCGCTTGATGTCGTTTTGTGAAACCATACTGAAGGCCGCCACAAGGATGGAAAGCAGGCCGAAAACCAGCAGCATGCTCTGCGGCACGGAGCTTGAGATGCTGCGGCTGATAAGTATGTAGTAGCGCAGGATAACCAGCATGGCAGCCTTGAGCAGCACCGCGGAGAGCAGGGCGCTGGTGGGGCTTGGGGCTTCGCTGTGGGCATCGGGCAGCCATGCGTGCATGGGGAACAGGCCCGCCTTGGTGCCAAAGCCGATAAGTACAAACACAAAGGCCAGGTACATGAGGGTATGGTCAAGGTTGCCAGCGTAACGCAGGGCCTCGGTCCAGAAGATGGCGTCCGAGGGGTCAAGCCCCTGGGCGGTCATGGCTGCGGAGGCGTTGGAATACACCAGCACGGTGCCGTACAGACCAAAGGCCACGCCCACGGTGCAGATGACAATGTACTTCCAGGCCGCTTCAAGCGAGGAATTTTGCCCGTAAATGCCCACCAGAAAGGCCGAGGCCAACGTGGTGGCTTCTACACCGGCCCACATAAGGATGAGGTTGTTGGTCGTGATCACCGACACCATGGTGAAGATGAACAGGTGAAAGAAGCCATAATAGTTGCAGAGCGTAGCCACGGAAACTTCGCCGTGGTCCACTTCCTGCTTCATGTATCCGTAGGAATACAGGCCTGTTATGGTGCCCAGCACCGCAAGCACTGCCAAAAACACTGCCGAGAGGCTGTCGAGATACAGCCATTTGCCCGCGGCAAAAAGAGCGCCATGCTCATATACCTTGCTGACCACGGCGTAGGCGGTCACCAGAAGGGCCGCACAGCCTGCCGTATTGATGGTGTTGACGACGGAGCGAATGCCACGCCCGCAAAAAGCGCAGGCAAAGCACAGCAGCGACGTTACCAGAGGCGCGGCGAGCAGCAGGTAAAAAAACATGGGGTTGCTGTTGGTCATGACATTCATGGCTCACCCCTTCAGCGCGGAAAGATCATGCGCGCGCAGCGTGTTCATGGTGGTGAAGATGCGGCGGACCATGTAAATCATGATGATGACCGCAAAGATGGCGTCTGTGGAGATACCAATTTCCACAAGATGCGGGGCCTGATTAGCCAGCAGGGCCAGTGTCATGTGCGCGCCGTTTTCCATCAGGCAATAGCCAAAGATCTGTTTAATTATGTTGCGCTGTACAACAATGCACATAACGCCGATCATAAAATGACCAAGAGATACGGCAAGTACTGGTTCAAGACCGTTTTTGGTAATAACCGGAACTTCTACTGTGCTGACAACAAAGTGGCACAAGAGCAAAAGCACGGCAGAGAGAATAACAACCACTGATGTGGGAAGTGTCATTCCCTGAGCTTCCGGGTCGCTCATATTGCCCAGGGCCTTGTACATTAACAGCGGCACCAGAATAACCTTGGTCAGAACAGCCGTTCCGGCCCAGGTGTACAGCTCGTGCGCCTGCATCAGGCCGCCCAGTGCTATGAACGAGAGCACCAGCACGGCAGACTGCACGGCGTACAGCAGCGCGGATGTAGTGGCTTTTTTGCAGGTGACCACCATCAGTGATGTGACCACTAAAAGCCCCGCGAGATTGTTGATGATTATGCTTGAACTCAACATGCTTAGCCTCCGTGGTTCAACCAGTAAACAGCCATGATGCTGGAACAGAACGACATGAAAACAAGGATGCTCAGCACCAGCTTCATGGCGGCGGGGACAGGCTGCGCCTGCGCTACAACCTCAGAGGGCTTGCCGGGAACAGTCTTGCCGAACCAGTACAGGAACCAGGCAAAGCTGCCCACAGATTCGATCATGACCAGCACCGTCAGCACCAGCACAAGCCAGTGGCTTGAGCCAAGGGCAAAACCAGTGGTGAAGATGGGGTACTTGCTGAAAAAACCGTTGAGTGGCGGCACGCCGGTGATGGCAAGTGCCGCCACGCAAAAGCCCACGCCAAGCAAAGGCAGGCGTGACAGGATCCCCTGCAACTGGGTGAGGGTGCGCGTGCCGCATGTGTAGCTGAGCGCCCCAGCCACAAGGAAAAACAGGCTCTTGGCAAAAGCGTGGTTGAAAATGTAGGCGATTGCGCCAAAAAGCAGCACCGTGTTTCGCAGCACAGGGTCTGTACACAGGGCAGCCAGCGAAATGGCAAAGAAGATATATGAAAGCTGGGTGATGGTGGAATAGGCCAACAGACGCTTCATGTCCGTTTGCGGCAGATACATGAAAAAGCCGTAAACAAGGGTAATCACAGCAATAACCATGCCAACCTGGCCCACAATCGGGGGAATGTCCCCGGCTGCCATAACGGCGCGGGCAAAAATGAATACGCCCACCTTGACCATGGATGCCGCGTGCAGGTAGGCGCTCACAGGGGTGGGCGCTTCCATGGCGTCGGGCAGCCACATGTGCATGGGAATTTGGGCTGATTTGCCCCAGGCCGCAAAAAGCACGCCGCCAACAATGATGATCTTGGCCGTGTCGCCAAGGTCGGCAATGCCGGAAAGGGCGAAGGAACCTGTTTCATGGAACAGCCATGCCGCAGCCACATACAGGCCAAGAGCGCCAAGATGGGTTACCAGCAGGGCCTTCATGGCAGAGCGTAATGATTTGGGGGTTTGGTAGTAGCCAATGAGCCCCCACGAGCAACCGCCCGTGATTTCAAAGAACAGCAACTGCCCAAACAGGGTTGAGGAGAGGGTAAGCCCCGCCATGGCCCCGATAAAGGCCAGCATAATGGCGTAAAAGCGGGTTGTACCTTCGTGCGGATGCTCGCGGTTGCCCTTGGTGAGGTATGCTGTGGAATACAGCACCACCAGAAAACCCAGAAAAACAACGGCAAAACAAATAAGCGTGCTGACCCTGTCGATGAGTACGCCGAATATTTCTACTGTGTGCCCTGCGCCGCCAAACATGGCGGAGCTGTAACTCACAAGGTTGAAAGTGCAGTTTTCGGGCATACCTGCGTTGAAGTATGCCAATCCAAGGGCCGCGCTGCCTGCCGAAGCGGCAAGGGCAACCACCAGCGCCAACGCCCGTGCCGCGCGATACGGCAAAAAGGCGGCGATCAATGCGCCGATGAACGGTATCAGGATTGTTGCCAGTGCAATTTTATCCATGACTTCTTCCTCGACGCCCTAGAGCTTGCTGAAGTAAAAGACGAATGCCAGGGCCGCCACGCCAAAACCAGACCACGTAACGCGCGGCGTCAGCAAAAAGCGCCCACGGGCAAGGCTGTTTTCGTACAGCGAAGCCAACACAAAGATGACCAGCAGCTTCAGCACGAATATGGCTGCGGCGGTCAGCACGGCTACAGCGTTCAGGCCCTCGGGCGATACAGTGCCAAAGGGCAGAAAAACGCTGATGAACACGCTTGCCACAACAGCCTGCTTGAACTTGACGCCCAGGCACACCAGGGCAAGGCCGGGGCCGGAATATTCGGTCAGCGGGCCTTCCTGGAGTTCCTGTTCCGCTTCCGGGTAGTCAAAGGGGATCTTGCCCATTTCAATAAACACGGCAAAGGCACAGGCTAACATGGCAAGTGCCGCCGCGGTGGGCATGGATCCGCCCCAGTTCTGCCGAAACACTTCGCTGATAATGCCGAGGTTGGTCGAGCCAGCAATAAGGGCTGCCACCAGCAGGGCCAGCATGAGTACAGGTTCAACCAGCACGCCAAGCAGCATTTCGCGGCTTGCGCCCATGCCCGCAAAGGGGCTGCCAGAATCCAGCCCGGAAAGGGCAAAAAAGAAGCGGTAAAGGGCAAACAGATACAGCATGGTGATCAGATCAGCCGCACCAGCCATCTGCGATCCGGTCACGATGATGGGCAGAGTCATGGCTATGGCTGCCGCGCTGGCTATGAGTACAAAGGGCATGATCCGAAAAATGATGCCCGACTGCGCAGGGGCCACTTCCTGCCGGGTCATGAGTTTTGCCAGGTCGCGGTAGTCCTGCAGCACGCCTGCGGCACCCAAAGGCCCAAGGCGTGAGTGCATTCTGGCCCGGATTTTACGCGAAATGCCGGACAGCAGAGGGGCCAGCAAAAGCAGAAGCAAGGTCTGCGCTGCGGCCAGCAGCAAGGATACCGGCCAGGACAAGGATTGCATGGTAAACATGATTCCCCCTAGGCGGCTTTGATGAGAAGCAGCGCGATAAGCGCGATGATGATATACAGGCAGTAGATGCGGAAATCGCCCTGCTGCAGCCGCTGCACACATACGCCGATCTTTTGAACGGCACGGACAATGCGGGCAATAATACCGTCGTCCCACATGGGTTCCACGCTACGCGCGGTGCGGATGACAGATTCGAGCGCGCGCGACATGGTCGGGGCCGGATCAAGCACCTGGCGCAGGCGGTAAAGCCCCGCAAACACGTGACGCAGGCCTTGGGTAAAGCTGCCGGCAGAGAGAGCCATGCGTTCTTCGTACCCATAACCGCAGGCCCAGGGGTCATTTTTGCGGCGCATGGGCAAACGGTCGGTCTTGCCAGCCATAAAGATCAGTAGGGGCAGCAGCATGCCGCCCAGCAGCAAAAGCAGCACCAGTGTGGGCGAAAGGCCCGTGGCAGCGCTCGCACCGGGTACAAGTACACTCTGGCGCACGGCTTCAAGGTGCTGCTGACCAGCCACAAGGGAATCGGCAATGGAGCTGATAACAGGGGCAACGCAGGCCGCGCCCACGCCCAGCAGCACGCACAGCGCTGCCAGAGCAAGCATGGAAAGCGTCATGACAGCGGGAACTTCCGTGGCTTCGGCGGCCTTGGCGCTGCGTGCCTGTCCGCAAAAGCTGATGCCATAGACCTTAACAAAGCACATGGCAGCCAGAGCGCCGGTGATAGCCAGCATCACAATGGCGATTGGGCCAGAAAGGCGCGCCAGAGTGGAAGAATGCTGGCTGATACTCACAAGGCCCTGATAGGTGTACCATTCGCTGACAAAACCGTTGAGAGGCGGCAG
>QKDT01000031.1 GCA_003251995.1 Desulfovibrio desulfuricans | reverse complement strand
CACAGGTATTTTCAAAAAAATTGAAAATAAACGGGATATTGCCCAACTTAACCGTTGCACATTAGCTTTAAAAGGGCTATAAGGCCAAATCGTTTCCGCGCAAAGGCGCAAAAAACGATAAAATGCAGCACGGCTCATAGTTATTTGAAAAAATTTGAGCCAAAGCGAAATTTTTGCTTGCCAAGCAGAATGAAAATCGCTAATAAGCTGTGTTGCCGCTGGCGTAGCTCAACTGGCAGAGCAGCTGATTTGTAATCAGCAGGTTGCGGGTTCGAGTCCCATCGCCAGCTCCACAAGAAGCTGAACAAAGATTGGACTTTCCGTCTTTGCGGCAAGAGTGGAGGGGTTCCCGAGTGGCCAAAGGGAACAGACTGTAAATCTGTCGTCGTAAGACTTCGGTGGTTCAAATCCACCCCCCTCCACCACCACTTTTCCGTCGCCAAATACTGGACGGTTGGTGGCTGGTTAAAATAAACTGCCTTGGCTGTAGGAGACAGGACGCCTGTCGGGGAACTACGGTAGCGTGCGGGAATAGCTCAACGGCTAGAGCATCAGCCTTCCAAGCTGAGGGTTGCGGGTTCGAATCCCGTTTCCCGCTCCAAAATCCTGCCTGATTCCGCCTCCCCCTCAGTCACCTTGTCCGCCAATGCACGTTCCCTGGTGTCCAGGGACTGAATGCGGATAGCGGGCCGCCCAACGGAACTTCCCACTGCCGCAGCCGTTACGCGAGGAGCAGGCGTTACAGCTCTACGAATTCAAACGAATTTAGTAACGCAGGTAAAACGCAAACATTTTTTTCTCCAGGGAGACGTACAATGGGCAAGGAAAAATTTGAACGCAAAAAGCCCCATGTAAACATCGGCACCATCGGCCACATCGACCATGGCAAGACCACCCTCACCGCCGCCATCACCAAGATCGCCGGCCTGAAGGGCTCGGGCAAGTTCATTTCGTATGACGAAATCGACAAGGCCCCCGAAGAAAAGGAACGCGGCATCACCATTTCCACCGCACACGTGGAATACGAAACCGCTACCCGTCACTACGCCCACGTTGACTGCCCCGGCCACGCCGACTACATCAAGAACATGATCACCGGCGCTGCTCAGATGGACGGCGGTATCATCGTTGTGGCCGCCACCGACGGCCCCATGCCCCAGACCCGTGAGCACATTCTGCTTGCCCGTCAGGTCGGCGTGCCCCAGCTCGTAGTGTTCCTTAACAAGTGCGATCTGGTTGACGACGAAGAACTGCTGGAACTCGTGGAACTCGAAGTTCGCGAACTGCTCTCCAGCTACGACTTCCCCGGTGATGACGTTCCGGTTATCCGCGGTTCCGCCCTTAAGGCTCTGGAATGCGATAGCCCCGACGCGCCCGAAGCCAAGTGCATTCTTGACCTTCTGCAGGCTTGCGACGACTTCATTCCCGAACCGGAACGCGACATCGACAAGCCCTTCCTGATGCCCATCGAAGACGTGTTCTCCATCTCCGGTCGCGGTACCGTTGTTACCGGTCGTGTGGAACGTGGTATCCTGAAGGTCAGCGACGAAGTGGAAATCGTGGGTATCAAACCCACCCAGAAGACCACTTGCACCGGCGTTGAAATGTTCCGCAAGCTGCTTGACCAGGGTCAGGCTGGCGACAACATCGGCGCCCTGCTTCGCGGCACCAAGCGTGACGACGTGGAACGCGGTCAGGTTCTTGCCGCTCCCAAGAGCATCACGCCCCACAAGAAGTTCAAGGCTGAAGTGTACGTTCTCTCCAAGGAAGAAGGTGGTCGTCACACCCCGTTCTTCTCTGGCTATCGTCCTCAGTTCTACTTCCGTACTACGGACATCACCGGCATCATCAACCTGCCCGAAGGCGTGGAAATGGTTATGCCTGGCGATAACTCCCAGTTCATCGTTGAACTCATCGCTCCCATCGCCATGGAAGTCGGTCTGCGCTTCGCCATTCGCGAAGGCGGTCGCACCGTTGGCTCCGGCGTGGTGACTGAAATCGCCGAGTAGCATATGCGAATTAATATCATCTTGGCCTGCACTGAGTGCAAGCGCCGCAATTACAGCACCCGGAAGAACAAGAAAAACACTACCGGTCGGCTGGAAATGAAAAAGTATTGTCCCTGGGATAAGAAGCACACGTTGCATCGCGAAACCAGGTAAAATAAACTTCCGCCGGGGGGCGTTAAGCCCCCCGGACGGTGTGCAGGGCAGTAGCTCTAACGGCTAGAGCGGCGGTCTCCAAAACCGCATGTTGGGGGTTCGAATCCCTCCTGCCCTGCCATTTTTTATCTCCGGATTACACCATGGCAAAAAAACAAGCTCAAGCTGCCGACCAGGCGGACAAAGGCCCGAACCCTGTCGTACGGTTTACACGCTACGTTGAGGACGCCAAGGCCGAATTGCGCAAGGTCACCTGGCCCACGTTGCAGGAAACGCGCAAAGCCACCTTGGCCGTTTTGGGCTTTGTAGCCGTGATGGCTGTCATCCTGGGGCTGGTGGACTTTGGTCTGTCTTCCCTGATCAAGACCCTATTGTCCTGAAGGCCGATATGAAAGACCCTGTTATCGACGAAACTTCCGAGCTCTGTAAGAAAGCTCGCTGGTACATCGTGCACACTTACTCGGGTTTCGAGCAGCGTGTGCAGAAGACCATTAACGAGTTGCGCCGCACCGGGCAGGATGAAGGGCTTATTGAGGAAGTTGTTGTTCCCACCGAAAAGGTTATTGAACCTACCAAGGGTGGTCAGCAGCGCACCTCTACGCGCAAGTTCTATCCCGGGTATGTCATGGTTCGTATGACCATGACGGATCTTTCCTGGCATCTGGTTCAGTCCATCCCCAAGGTCACCGGCTTTGTGGGCGGCAAAAACCGTCCCACCCCAATGCGTGAGAGTGAAGCACAGCGCATTCTCTCCCTGATGGAGTCTCGCCAGGAAACGCCTCGGCCCAAGTTCAACTTTGACCGCGGCGATGAAGTACGCGTTATTGAAGGACCGTTTGGCGGCTTCAACGGCGTTGTGGAAGACGTCAACTACGACAAGGGGAAACTGCGTGTTTCCGTTTCCATATTTGGTCGTCAGACCCCTGTGGAACTGGATTTCGTGCAGGTATCCAAAGGTTAATGACTTGCCCCCGCGCGACAGGGCTTAGGCCTTGAACTGCGCGAGCAGCGATGAAGGATAACTCAAATGGCCAAGAAAGAAGTTGCCAAAATCAAACTGCAGATCCCCGCTGGCGCGGCTAACCCCTCGCCGCCGGTCGGTCCCGCTTTGGGCCAGCATGGCCTGAACATCATGGGTTTCTGCAAGGAATTCAATGCCCGCACCATGGAACAGAAGGGCACGATCATTCCTGTGGTTATTACCGTGTATGCCGACCGCTCTTTCACCTTCATCACCAAGACCCCCCCGGCCTCGGTGCTGATCATGAAAGCCGCCAAGATCGAAAAGGGTTCCGGCGAACCCAACCGTAACAAGGTCGGTAGCCTGACCATGGCGCAGATTGAAGAAATCGCCAAATTGAAGCTGCCCGATCTGAATGCTGCCAGCGTTGAAGCTGCGGTGAAGTCCATTGCTGGTACCGCTCGCAGCATGGGCATTGACGTTAAGTAAGGCCCTTTCAAAGCCGTGAGCGCCCAAGGGCGCTCGTTTCCATATACGGCACATTGGTCTTACGGCTGTTATAGCTGCCGTATTTTGTACGCGCTAACCAGCCATCGTTGAAATCAATTGTACTGCCGCCTTTGCGCAAGACAAAGTTCGGCAGGAGATGCAAAACGAAAGGATTATCTCATGCCCAGACATGGCAAGAATTTCCGCAAGGCTCTTGAAGGCAGCAACCTTCAGGAACGCTTCAGCATTGAAGATGCCGTCAGCAAATCGCTTGGCGCCTCTTTTGCCAAATTTGACGAAACCGTCGATGTGGCAGTGCGCCTCGGTGTTGACCCCAAATATTCCGACCAGATGGTTCGCGGCGCTGTGACCCTGCCCCATGGGCTTGGCAAGACCGTTCGCGTGGCTGTGTTCTGTAAGGGTGAAAAGCAGGCCGAAGCTCGCGAAGCCGGTGCCGACGTTGTGGGTGCCGAAGAGCTGGTCGCCAAGGTTAAAGAAGGCTGGCTCGAATTTGACGCCGCCGTTGCTACCCCTGACGTCATGGCTCTTGTTGGTCAGATCGGTCGCGTGCTTGGCCCCCGTGGTCTTATGCCCAACGCCAAGACCGGCTCCGTCACCTTTGACGTGACCAAGGCTGTTACCGAGCTTAAGGCCGGTCGCGTTGACTTCAAGGTTGACAAGGCTGGCGTGCTGCACGCTCCCCTTGGCAAGGTTTCTTTTGGCCCCGAAAAGATTTTGGGCAACCTCAAGGCCCTGCTTGACGCCGTCAATCGCCTTAAGCCTTCTGCCGCCAAGGGCAGCTACATGCTCTCCATGGCAGTGTCCACCACCATGGGCCCTGGCTTTAAGGTTGATATGACTCAGGTCAAAAAATTTCTTGAGGGCTAAGCTCTCAAGGCTGTGGGCGCTCTGTTTTGCAGTGCGCCCACAATCTGTCTAAGGAAACGGAATTCGAGTCGAAGACGGCAGGTGAGCGTATGCTCTTAATACCCTGTCTAGACACTTCTTCTTTGGCTCGGCATTCCACCTGGCAACCCCGAACGTGAGAGGTATCACGTGAACAGGTCTGGAAAAGCCGTAATTATTGAAGCCGTCAAGGCCCGTGCCGACAAGGCTTCTTTTGCGGTTATCACGGACTTCAAGGGCATGACGGTGGAAGAGCTGACGAACCTGCGTGTTAGCCTGCGTAAGGCTGGCGGCGAATATCTCGTCGTTAAAAACACGCTTGCCCGTATTGCTCTAACCGACGGTACGCACGACGCTATCAAGGACAAGTTCCATGATAACTGCGGCGTAGCCTTTGGGTTCGATGACCCCGTGGCGGTGGCCAAGGCGCTCAGCGATTTTGCCAAGCAAAGCAAGCTCTTTGAGCTTCGCTGCGCCAGCTTGGACGGCAAGCCCATGAATGCCGCCCAGATTGACGCACTGGCCAAGCTGCCCGGAAGGGAACAGCTCCTCGGTCAGTTGCTCGGCACCATGAACGCCGTGCCCACCAACTTTGTTTCGCTGTTCGCCAACATGGTGCGTGGTCTGCTTTATGCCCTCAAGGGCATCGAAGATCAGAAATCCAACGCCGCGTAGCAAACAAGCATCGAATTATTTGCACTCAAGCCAAAGATCAGGAGACTTATCATGGCCGTTACCAAAGAAGAAGTTGTTGAATTTATCTCCAATATGACCGTTCTCGAACTTTCTGAGTTCATCAAGGAACTCGAAGAAAAGTTCGGCGTTTCCGCTGCCGCTCCTGCCGCCGCCATGGTTATGGCTGCCCCCGCTGCTGCCGCTGAAGCCGCTGAAGAAAAGACCGAGTTCGACGTTATCCTGAAGGAAGCTGGCGCCAACAAGATCGGCGTCATCAAGGTTGTGCGCGCTCTGACCAGCCTGGGCCTCAAGGAAGCCAAGGAAAAGGTTGACGGCGCCCCCGCTACCCTGAAGGAAGGCGTGTCCAAGGAAGAAGCTGAAGAAGCCAA
>QKDT01000424.1 GCA_003251995.1 Desulfovibrio desulfuricans | reverse complement strand
AAGCGCAAACCTCGTCAGTTACGCCCTGGCGGCAGAGAGCAAGCCAGTCGTTTTGGTCAGGAGCGGCGGAGGTGTTGGGACGGCGGATATAAAATTGGCGCACATCCTGCCGGGCCGGAGCATGGTGGCATACCTGCCGCACAGGGAGGGCCGTGCCCTGTGTGGCGGGCAGACGGCAACGGTGGAAAAAGCTTTCGGCAAAATAGTGCCAGTGAGCTTCGGCGGGTATGGCAGAGCGTACCCTTGCTGGCGGCAAACGAAAAAAGTCGGCCAGAAAAACTACTTGTCGCCAGCGAGCATCTGATTTGTGCTTTGCATCCATGATCAAAACGACTTGTTGGGCTTGGGTTGCAGGGTTTGCAGGCAGCCGAGAATTTTTGCGGCATTATGGCGATTGCCGAGCAAAAGCACCTTGATGAACGTGCGGGCATCCGTATGCTCTAGCATGGCATCAATGGTGGCGTCCGAAATGATCGCGCCGTCCCTGTTTACCGCTGCGGTGCTTGCGTGTCCCACTTTTACGCTCAGGTGTTCGGTCAGCACGTTACGTAGTGCATCCAATGTTGGTGGCGGGCACCCCTGCTGTTCAAAATAGGCGGGCAATTCCTGCAACATATGCCAAACGTATGTGGCGCGTTCCGGCCCTTCGGCGCACTTCATCCTTTCGCTGGAAAAATCGTAGGCATAACCGTAGGCCGCGTGGGGGCTGCCAATATACTTTTGGGCATGAAAGGCAGTGGTCAGGCAGATGCAGGCGTCTTCAATAAAGCGTCGCACGCTGCTGTGTTCCAAGGCATCACAGGCCTTGAGCGCCACGCGGCGTGAAAGAAATTTGTTCCAGACAGTGGATTGCTGCTGGAAATTGGGGGAGGTGACGTAGGTCTGAAAGATATCCTGCCCGGTCAGGCGCTCTACCGGCGGGTCCATGGTCAGAAACCAGGCCGCAAAGCTGCCGTCTACATTGGTGCGGGCAGTGCGGAAGTGCAGGATATCCGGCTGCTCACGTTGAAAAAGTGCAACGTTTTTGCCCAGCGATTCCGTACCCCATATGAGGTCATCGGCATCGGCAAAACCGATGATGTTTCCCTTGGCGGCCCGCATGCCTTCAAGCCTGGCCCGCATGGTGTAAATGGGGGCCGCATGGGGCAGCAGGGTTATGTCCAGCCCCTTTGCCCTGTATGCATCCACCAGCGGTTGGCAGGATTCGCTCGAGCAGTCATCAACCAGCACGACCTCGATATCCTTGAAATCCTGGGCCAGAATACTGTCCAGAAGGTTGGGGAGGCAGTGCAGATGATTGTGGTGCGGTACGATAAGCGAGAGTTCCGGCATGGTCAGTCTATCCTCATGGCCGGGTTGCCCGCCATGCGCCAACCATCGCGGCACCCTTTATAAATGTATGCGCCGGGCGCGATAATATTGCTGTTGCCGATGTTGGCCCCCGGCAGCACCACTGAGCGCACCCCAAAGGCGTTGCCGTTGCCAATATGCGTGTCGCCCAAAATCAGGGCGTAGGGGCCAAAAAAGTTGCCGTCGCCAATGACCGCATCGTGCCCGACAACAACCGCCCCGTTGAAATAATTGGCATTGCCAATGATTGCGTCACACGAAAAGTGGCAGTTGGCAGTAACAATCATGGCTTCACCCACATGGGCGCTCTCACCCACATAGGATGACGGATGCACCATGTTGCAAAAGGTCGCGCCGCGCGCCTTCCACTTGGCGTAGGCCTTGAGGCGCAGTTCCGGCGAAGCGATGCCGATTACAAAGACATCGTCCTGCTCAGGAACAAAGGCATCGTCCACGCCAATTTCCATTTCTGCAAGATTGCGTAATTTTTGCGGATAGCCCTCAAACGACAAAAAACCCTTGAAGCGCAATGTGTCGCCCCAGATTTCTTGCGCCATCCAGTAGCATTCTCTTGCTGCTGAAGAGTTGCCAATGATTACAAGGTTTTTATCCATCAATAGCGCCCGCCGTCCATAACTACAGTTTGGCCTGTTATCCATTTGCCCCCATCACCCAGCAAAAAGGCTATGGTATGGGCCACATCCTCCGGGGTGCCAATGCCCAGGGGATAGGCCGCCAGCGCCGCATCGCGTGCTTCGGGGCTGAGCATTGCAAAGTATTTTTCGCTCATGGGCGTGCGGACCATGGCGGGAGCAACCGCGTTGACCCGTATACCTTGGGGCGCAAGCTCCCTGCTCAGGCTTATTGTGGCGGCCTGTATGGCGGCTTTGGCGCCGCCATAGGCTGCAAGCCCAGCCTCTTTGGCAAGGGCGGCGGCTGAAGACAGAAAAACAATGGAAGAGCCCTGGCCCACGTTGTTGCGCTTGTCGGCAAAGCCCCTTGCCAGCAGCAGCGGAGCATGCACGTGAATGTCATAAAGACCAGCGGCGGCATTTCTGTCATATGCCCGCAAGGGCATAACCGCGGCAAACCCCGCACAGCAGACAAGGCCGGACAACCTGCCGTATTTTTGACGCAGACCCG
This sequence comes from Desulfovibrio desulfuricans, assembly GCA_003251995.1. Classification (GTDB taxonomy): domain Bacteria; phylum Desulfobacterota; class Desulfovibrionia; order Desulfovibrionales; family Desulfovibrionaceae; genus Desulfovibrio; species Desulfovibrio desulfuricans_B. The sequence goes on along the minus strand of QKDT01000424.1, from coordinate 3,099 downwards.
CAACCCATTGCGGCAGCGAATCCATATCCTCTTGCAAGTCACGCGGCTCAATGTGCAACGTGTCTTGATTGGCGCAAGTGTTTTTAAGGTGCAGGAGCCGGTCGTGATCGCGTCCGCTGGCAATAACGGTTGCCCCCATCTGGTTGCACAGCAGGGCCACAGCCATGCCAATGCCAGAGCTGGCGCCCGTAATGAGGACGCGACTTTCCGGCGAGAGCTCGGTCATGCTATCTTGCCTTCCCCAAGACCAACAAGGTCAGCAACAGTGTTGACCTCTTTGTATTGCGAAAAGCGGGTTTTTACTCCCAGCTCTTTGTCAAACAGCGCAATGCAGGACATGATGGACAAGGAATCCCATTCCTCCATGTCGGTGAGCTTTGTATCAAGGGTAATGGGGCTGTCTGTCTGCAAAATATCTTGCAAAGTGGCAAAGAATTTTTTTTGATCAAGCATTATGATTCCTCCTTGGGAGAGGGGATAGTATCTTTTCCGGTAATCTTATTCTGCCAGTGGGCCATGTATTCCTGATGGGTCATGGCGTCTGCGGGAGGATCAAAATCCGAAACACCCGAGCAGACAATGTTGCCCATATCCATGATCGCTGATGCCCATGAAAGCCCAACGCCAAACCCACACAGCATCACACGGGTCTTTTTGCTGAGCGCAATATCCTGCCATGCATTGCACAGGGCCGTTGGAATGGAAGCCGCGGCAGTGTTGCCAAATTTGCTAAAGGCCCCCATCACAGTTTTTTGTTCTGAAAACCCGGTCGCCTCAGCAATCATGGACATAATCTGCTTGTTGGCCTGATGTGGCACAAGCCAATCGATATCATCTGCGCTCATATCGGCCCAAACCAGAGTTTCCATAATATGCGGTGGAACAGTGTTGACCGTGAAGTCAAAGATAGCGCCACCATCCATAAAAATGTTTGTCAGCCGCCAGGGCGTGCCGTTGGGATCGCGCAAATACTCGCAGTAAGCGGCGTAATCATCCACATTTTTGGGCAGAGGGAGCCTGTATCCGCCAGCCGGAATCATCAGGGATTCTGCGCCGCCGCCATCAGACCCCAAGGAGAACCATGAACGGCGCTCCGCCTCTGAGTATTCCACAATCGTTGCGCTGCCAGCATCGCCAAAAACCGGGGTAACCACCCTGTTGTCAGGGTCGAGCGTCTGGCACATACCGTCACCCACCAGCAAAAGCACCCGCGAAGCGGCACGACTTTCTACCAGGGAGAAGGCAAGCCAAAGACCGTAAACGTAGCCAGAACAGCCCTGGTTTACGTCAAAGGCCGCGCAGTTTTTTGAAAGCCCCAGCTTTTTTTGAAGAATGCAGGCTGTCGCGGGCAGTATGTGGTCAGGCCGCTGGGATAGAAAAATGATCGCGTCAATGGAAGCGGGCTCAATTTTCATGCTGCTGAAAAGTATTTCGGCAGCCTGTTGGCTCAGGTCAGAGGGAGTAATGCCTGGCTGCGCCACTCGGCGGCAATCCATGCCTACTATCTTGGTCATCCGTTTGGCTTTTTTTATGTCGCCATTGAAGTATTGCAGTTCGTCCTCAAGGCGAATCTCATCCTTGGGAACTACAGTGTGTATTCCCGAAATTTTTGCATGAAAAAACTGTGACTGCGCCATGATCTAACCTGCCAGACAATGGGTGATACAGTGCGCTATGCGCTCAACTATGTTTTCTTCCAGCCCCGCGTAGAGAGGCAGACAAAGAACCCTGCGCGCGATACTTTCTGCCACTGGGCACGGCAGTGCATCCTTTACATAGGGCAGCGTGTTCAGTGACGGGTAAAAGTACCTGCGGGGGAAAATATTATCCTTGGCAAGAATATGCACAATTCGTTCCAAAACTTTTTCATTGTCAAGGATTATGGGGTAATAGGCATGATTCCATGTCAGCGCTTTGCGTAAGCCAGGCCGCCGCATCCCTTTGCTCGGCAGCAGGGTATCATACATGGTGCTAACAAGAGTGCGTTCGGCAATATTTTCAGCTACTTTGTCCAGCGTGCATAAGCCCATTGCCGCGTGCATCTCGGAAAGTTTGGCATTAATGCCAAGCCGAAAGTGCGTATCACCCTGATGCCCATAGGCGCGCATCAGCAAAAACGCTTCCCGGGCTTCGTCTGAATGGGTGACAAGGCAGCCCCCCTCAATGGTATTGAACACCTTGGTTGCGTGAAAACTGCAAGTGGCGGCATCGCCATAGCTTAATACGCTACGGTTGTTGTATAACGCGCCAAAAGAGTGCGCCGCATCATACAGGGTGCGCAGGTTGTGCTTTTTTGCCAGTGAATCAAGCGAATCCACATCGCAGATATTGCCGTAAATGTTTACTGGCAGAATCCCCACGGTATCCGGTGTCAGCCGTTCGGCAACACTGGCAGGGTCGATGCAGCAGGTTTCTTCATCAATATCGGCAAATATGACCTTGCAGCCTTCCCACATCAAGGACGAGAGCGTTGCTACATAGGTAAAAGGGGTTGTAATAACTGTTTTGCCCGCCATCCCCAGCACATGCAGGCCCAATTGCAGGGCGATGGTGCCGTTGGCGCACACATTAACGCGCGACGTATTCAGAAACTGCGCCAGCCGAACTTCCAACTCTTGCGACATGGGGCCGTGATTGGTGAGGTGCTTGGAAGCAAAGATTCGAGAAACATAGGCGGCATATTCCTGCTCAGTCGGCATCAATGGGCGGGTGACGGGATAAGTTGCGGTCATATGAGCCCCAATATTTTGTGTGTAATCACCCAATTCCCCTGCATATATCGTGGGGAAAAATTACGATCAAACCGTATTGTGGAGCTAAACCCTTTTTCCGCCGATCACAACCGCTACCAACTGGCAACGCCCATGCAGATAACGGAATCCTGCGTCCTGTGGCATGTATGCCATTTCAACCCAGCAAGATGTCTAAAATCCACCGTACAAATCCATTGAATCGTTGGCTTTTTGACGTATTCGGCTTGAGGTGTCGTCTGCGCTCAATTTCATGCGCTCAGCCTGAGGGTGCTGCTCCAGCTACGAAAATACTGTGCCTGGCCCTGATTCTGTGGTTTGGGGGCAAAATAAATCTGCTATCGCGTAT
>QKDT01000205.1 GCA_003251995.1 Desulfovibrio desulfuricans | reverse complement strand
GCACATCCTGACCGACTTCACGCCCGAGTTCCTGGCGGATTTCTTCCACCACAGGATTGTCGCTGCCTGTGTACAACAGCGCTTCGTACAGTTCGCGGGCTACCTTCTCTACCAGCAGGCGACGGCTGGCTGACGGATCCGGGTCGCTGGGGTCTTCACCATCAGCGAGTCTACGCCGCATCCTGAGACGTGCAAGACGCCGGGCCGCCAGCAATTGTTGCTCGTAACCCTGAAGCATCATGCGCAGTTGCGCGGAGGTTGCGTCGACCATGGCGTTATCCGTCCCTCAACTCTTTTCGGCAGCATCGCAAAAAACTTTAGACATTCCCCCATGCATTTTACTGGCCCTGTTGTGGTAGTTTTTTGCATAAGGCTCTTGCTGGGCTGCTGGAACGCCGTTCGAAACTATGCAATTTTCAAACCAAACCAGCATATTACTACACAGAAAGTATCCCTTGGCCTCGTAACAAATGATTGCGGATACGGTTGAGGAGGCTTTACGCCATAAAGGTTCTAGCCCCTACGGTTGCGGGCCAATGCACACCCCACAGCAAGCAGATTAAGCACGCCAAAAATTATCAAATCCAGACGCATGGCCCCCATAAAGGCATCAATATTATGCGCTCCGGCTGGTTCGCTGCCAAGGTAAAAGCCAAGTGTCAGCGTTATCAGCGCCATATTGCACAACTGCCCACCCGTACGCACAGCACCTGTCAGCCCGGCGGCCTGCCCCACCCTGTCGCGCCCTGCGCTTTCAAGAATAATGGTGGTATTGGGCAGAGCAAACAGGCTTATGCCGATACCCAGCAGACACTGAGCCAAAACCAGCACGTACATGGGCGAATCAACCCGCAACAGCCCGCAAACAACCAAGCCCAAACCGCACAGGGCAATGCCCACAGCGCTGACCTTGCCCGGCGCAAAACGACCGCACAAACGCGCCGCCACAGGGGTGGTCATGACCTGCATCACTGACTGAAGCGCAAGAAACAACCCAGCCTGCTGCACGCTCATGCCGCGCCCAAATTGAAGATACAGGCTGAAAAAAAATACTATACCAAAAAATGAACTGTAATTGATAAAAGCCGCCAACGAGGACAGCGCAAACACCCTGTTGCGGGCAAGCAGCCGTAGATCAAGCAGAGGATAGGCGCTTTTAAGTTCCTTGATGCAAAAGGCCGCCATCAGCCCCACAAAGGCCACAAGCAGACCACCAGCCAATGCAGGGGAATCTGCCAGCTCTGAAGAGCCAAACGTCAAAGCCGTCATGGCGCCCGCATAAATAAAGCAGCCCTTCCAGTCAAAGGGTTTGCCCTGGGCCATGCGCCACTCAAGCTTGACGCGATATTTCATCAGCAGCAGCACCCCCACAGAAGCCAGGGCGCTGCCCCAAAACAGCCACTGCCAGCCGAGCCAACCCGCCACAAAACCAGCCACTGGCGGCCCGCAGGCAATACCGGCGTATACCGAGGAACCACTGTAGCCGAGGTATGAGGCGCGTCGCCCCTCCGGAGCGGCAGAGGCCAGCAAGGCCAAACCGCAAGCGTTGAACATGGCCCCGCCAACGCCCTGTACAAAGCGCAGCATCAAAAACAAGGGGACGGAATCAACAAAGCCGAGCAGGGCTCCGGCAACAGCAAACAGGGCTATGCCCCACAAAAAGATTCTACGATAGCCCCAGATGTCGCCCATGCTGCCGCTAGCCAACTGAAAAACCGCCAGACCCATGGAATAAAAAGCCCCCATGAGGCCCAACTCACGCGCACTGGCGTGGAGGCTTTGCCCCAGGGGCGGCAGAACGGCATTTACCCCTGCCATCATGAACGGCATAAAAAACAGAGAGGTACACACGGCTACAAGCAGCCAGCCGTGTCCTTTTTCAATGGCAGATTTCATGGCGGCAGATTAGCCTTGAGCATGCGGGGCGGTCAATACACCCACATGCTCAAGGCCTGTTATGAAATCAGTTAGGCATAATCATTATAAACAGGTGGGTTCGAGGCTGACATCCACGCCAAAGGCAGCAGACCATACGCTGTACGGCTAGCGCGGGATTAGGCGGCCTGCGCCATTGCGCAGGCAAGGCTCTGCCATAGTTTAACGCACGCTAGAGCTTGCCTACAGCCTCTGCCAGCCGCAGGCACATATCCGCCTTGTTCAGTGTGTACAGATGGATGCCCGGAGCGCCCGCATCAAGCAGACTGCGTATCTGCCGCACCGCGTAATCAATACCAACCTGGCGCACGGCTTCCGCGCCGCCCTCATTGTGCGCTTTTTCAAGGGCAAGATAGAGCTTGCCAGGGATATTGGCCCCGCACAGAGAAAGCACACGACGCAACGAATCAAAGCTCTGTATGGGCAAAATACCAGGAATAACCGGCGTCACAATGCCCTGATGTCGCAAATGGCTTACCAGGTCTTCATATTCTCTGGCATCAAAAAACAACTGCGTCAGCGCAAAATCTGCCCCGGCACGCAATTTTTCCGCAGTGCGCAGCCTGTCATCCGCAAAGGAGGGTGATTCGGGATGCGGGGCCGGGTAAGCAGCCACCCCAATTCCCAAGCCCGGCTGCTGCTCTCTGGCAAAAGCCACAAGGTCTGAAGCATGGCGAAAATGGGCGCAGTTCCAGTCCCACGGTTTGTCCGCTGGCGGGTCGCCGCGTAGCGCCAAAACATTATTAACCCCCGCAGCCTTCAGATCTTGCAAAAAAGCAGAGATCGATTCTGGCTCTGCGCCCACGCAGGTCAGATGCGCCATACTGGTTATGCCCCGTCGCGCCAATTCTGCCGTGACAGCCAGCGTATTTTGCTGCCGCGCGCCGCCTGCACCGTATGTTACGGATGCAAACAGGGGATTAAGCGCACGCAGGCGATCCACAGTCGCGTAAAAGTCGGGCAACTGGGCCGTGTCGGAAGGAGGAAAAAACTCCAAAGAGTAAAAAGGAGCCGAAAGCCCCTGGATCATCTGACCGATATGCATGAGAGAACTCCTTGACGCGATATACCCGCAGACAGACAATTTGCTGCGACCTGATAGTTTATGTTTATATCAAGATAAGTTGATATGTCAATAAAAATGTGACCTCCCACCTTGCCAAATGGCAAAAGCGGTCGTAATGCAGGTTACGGACATTAAAAATAGACAGCAAGACATGAACACCCGGCAGTTTTTCCTCACAGCAACGCACGATATCCGGCCCACACCGTGGACAATACGCATTCTGCCGAAATCATGGTTGGCTGCGATCACCATCTGTTGCCTTGTGGCCTTGCCACAGCCAAGCCTTGCCGTGCCCGAACAGCAGGAACCACCAGCCTTGGATGCCGTGCAGCCCTCCCACGCCCCAGATCCGCTTGCCGCACCACAAGAACATATCGCCCCTCCGGGGGATGCCGTTTCCGGTAAAAGCGGCGTGGATGATCAGGGCAGAGCCGCCTGGCGTGAGCTTGAGCAAGGGCTGTTCTTTGGCGAATTTCAGCTTGACGAGAGTGATGCCCGGCTGACAGTGCTGCGCATCGACCCGACCTTTTTTTCTTTTACACTCTGCGCCCGTTCTAAGGATGGCGGCCCTTCCCGTCCTTTGAACCAATGGGGTGAACAGTACGACCTTGTGGCGGCGATCAACGCCAGCATGTATCTGCCGGATGGTTCCACCAGCACCGGCTATATGCGCCAGGGCGAGCATGTGAACAATGGTCGTATTGTGCAACGTTTCGGCGCGTTTTTTGTGGCTGACCCGGACGAACCAAGCCTGCCCCAGGCAGCGATTCTTGATCGCGACGGTCCCCTGTGGCGACAGCAGATGGACCACTACTCGCTGGTTATCCAAAACTACCGCATGATCAACGCCGACCGACGCATCCTATGGTCGCCCGGCGGCCCGCACTACTCCATCTCTGCCGTAGCGCAGGACGGCGACGGACAGATTCTTTTTATGCACTGCCGCCAACCGGTTGAGGCTTATTCCTTTGCCCAGCAAGTGCTGCACCTGCCGCTCAATGTGCGCACGGTAATGTATGTCGAGGGCGGCGGGCAGGCGGGTTTGCTGGTGCGCTCCACCGCCTTGACCCGCGAGCTTGTGGGCCTGAGCCCAAGCGGCCTGCTCGTTACGGGCGATCTACGGGCGGTGCTGCCCAATGTGCTTGGCGCGCGCCGCAAAAATCCTGCTGATGAGCATCATGAGATACCGGCGCAGCCCGCCACGCAATCCCCAACAGTGCCGCCAGCAACCACACAGCCTGCACCAGCTTTGATACCTGCTCAGGTGGCTGACCCGTTGACTACTCAGGCACCAGCCCTGTCGCCTGGCTCTTCGCCTACCGCAAATGCAAAGCAGCCACAGCCCGTAACCCCTGAGGGGGAGCTGACCTCACAGCCAGAGGGCACAGAGCCCGCCCCCCCGGCTTTGCCGGCAGAAGGGGCGACCCCTCCTGCTTCCCAAGCTGCCCCCAATACTGCCCCAAATACTGCTCCAGAATCTGCTCTAGGTCCTGCCCCAGATCCTGCGACTACGGATACTTCCGCCCAATCCGCCGACATTGCGCCAAATACCCCAAAAATTCCAAACGATACCCCTGCTGCGGGTACACGCCCCCTCACACCCATCACGCCCCTCACAGAGCCGGGAACTTCTCTCATACATTCCCAAAACACGCTCTCAGTGCCTGCTGCCAATAACTAAATTGACAAGGGTGATGAATTTCTGAATATTGGCTTTTCAAGCGCATTTTGCGGTTATTCCCTAGCCCGATTTTTATTAATAATGGTTATTAATATTAAAAAAAAGACTTTACATCAGGCTCCACTTCTTTCACAATCTTTCTTGGTAAGGGGCTGAGCATGCTTCTTTCGTCCTGTTCAGCCGCCACCCCCCTAAGCTAACCTGTCAAAACAAGTGAGGGACTCATGCCCACGCAACTCGAAGTGTATAAGTGTACCCACTGCGGCAATATTGTTGAAGTTCTCCATGGCGGCGGCGCTGACATCGTATGCTGTGGCGACCCCATGAAGCTGATGGTTGAAGGCGCTACCGATGGTGCGCTTGAAAAGCATGTGCCCGTCATCGAAAAAGTTGACGGCGGCTACATGGTCAAAGTGGGCAGCGTTGCTCACCCCATGGAAGAAAAGCACTACATTGAGTGGATTGAACTGCTTGCCGATGGCCGGAGCTACACCAAGTTCCTGAAGCCTGGCGATGCCCCCGAAGCCTTCTTTGCCATTGACGCCGCCAAGGTAACCGCGCGCGAATATTGCAACCTGCATGGTCACTGGAAGGCAGAAAACTAATTTTTGCAAATGGGGAGGCCGAGCGCTTCCCCAAGCCAACTCGGCATAAAGTCACATTACTATTTTCAGGAGACATGTAATGCAAAAGTATGTTTGCGGCGTTTGCGGCTACGAATATGACCCCGCTGAAAACGACAATGTTGCCTTTGAAGATCTGCCCGAAGATTGGACCTGCCCCGTTTGCGGCGTGGGTAAAGACCAGTTCACCCCTGCCTAAGCTATTATTATTCCCAGCTTTTTCCCCGTCTTGCCTTGCCCCTAAGGCAAGACGGGGCTTTTCATAAGCGGGGCTTACCCAACACTGCGGAGACCAACAATGCAGCCAGTAG
>QKDT01000099.1 GCA_003251995.1 Desulfovibrio desulfuricans | reverse complement strand
CAATATGGGGGTAAATACCGCCACCAATGAGATTGAGATGGAAACAACGGTAAAACCCACCTCGCGGGCTCCGCGTAGGGCGGCGCGCATGGGGCTTTCGCCCATCTCAAGCCGCCGCACTATGTTTTCAAGCACCACAATGGCATCGTCCACCACAAAACCCGTGGAGACAGTCAGTGCCATGAGCGAAAGATTGTCCAGGCTGTAGCCGCACAAATACATGACGCCAAATGTCGCCAGCAGGGATACTGGGGCCGCCACCGCGGGAATGGCAGTGGCCCTGCCATTGCGCAAAAACAGAAACGTCACCAGCACGACCAGCGCCATGGAAAGCGCCAGGCTTTTTTCCACCTCGCGCAATGAGGCGCGGATGGTTAGCGAACGGTCAAGCCTCAGCCCCAGATCTGCGCTCTCCGGCAGCCATGAGCGCAACTGCGGCAGCATCTCTTTGACCTGATCGACCGTTTCAATAATGTTGGCCCCCGGTGAACGAAACACAATGAGCAGCACCGCGGGCTTGCCGTCAGAGACTGCCATGGCGCGCACATCTTCCGGGCCATCCACAATATTTGCCACATCGGAAAGACGTATGGTTTTATCCGCCCTGCGCGCTACAATGAGCGACTTGTAGTCTTCAGACTTGCGCAACTGATCGCTTGCCCCAACCAGCCAAAACTGACCGCCGCTGTCCACCTGCCCCTTGGGCATAAATGCGTTGGCAGCCGCAAGGGCGCTGCGCACATCCACCATCGTGAGGCCCGCACGGTTGAGCGCATCGGGGATCACGTCTACCCGCACGGCAGGCAGCGCACCGCCACCAACGATAACCTCGCCCACCCCTGGAAGCTGGGAAATTTTCTGCGCCAGCACGGTAGAGGCCGCGTCGTACAGTTGGGTGCGGGTCAGCACATCAGAGGTGATCGCCAAAATCATGATGGGCGCGCCCGCCGGGTTCACCTTGCGGTATCTGGGGTTGGAGGGCATGGTGGGCAGGTTGGAGCGCGCGGCATTGATGGACGATTGCACGTCTCTGGCGGCACCATCGATATTTCGATCAAGATCAAATTGCAGCACAATTTCCGAATTGGACAATGTGCTGGTGGACGTCATTTCTGTAACGCCGGCAATACGCCCAAGCGATCGCTCAAGCGGCGTGGCAACCGTGGCAGCCATGGTTTCCGGCCCTGCACCGGGCATCTTGGCGCGCACCACCACCACGGGAAAATCCACCTGCGGCAAGGGTGCCACAGACAGCAGGTTAAAGGCCACTATACCCGCAAGAGCTATGGCAAAGGTCAGCAGAGCCGTTGCCACAGGCCGCCGGATAAAGGGGGCGGACAGGCTGACCGGCAGCACTTCCGGCCCAAAGCGGTGTCTGCGGCCTTCTTCGAGCAGAGCCTTCAGCCGGTTCCGCCTACTGGAACGGATACCTCCTTCCGGCTTTGTCGGATGGGTGCCGTTGTGGGGCTGTTCCGCTGGGCGGTCTTGCTGAGGCGGATGTTCCGCACCTTCACAGTCTTTGTTCATGCCCGGGCCTCTTGGCGCGGTTCGCCCTGCGCTGTCAGCCCGCCTTTTCCGGCTTCGCCTTGCGCCTTATGTCTTTGAAAACGACGGCTCACCCGGTCAAACCACAGATAGATGACAGGCGTAGTAAACAGCGTAAGCGCCTGACTAAAAATAAGCCCGCCCACCATGGTTACACCCAGGGGACGCCGCAACTCCGCGCCCATGCCCCAGCCGATCATCAGGGGCAGAGCGCCCAACAGGGCCGCCATGGTTGTCATGAGGATAGGCCGCAGCCGCAGCAGACAGGCCTGCCGGATGGCAGCCAGAGGCTCCTTGCCTTCGTTGCGCTCCGCATCCAGTGCAAAGTCAATCATCATGATGGCGTTCTTTTTGACAATACCAATGAGCAGAATAATGCCGATAATGCCCACCACCCCAAGATCCATATCCGCAAGCATCAGGGCCAGCAGCGCCCCCACGCCTGCAGAGGGCAGTGTGGAAAGAATGGTGACGGGGTGTACGTAACTTTCGTACAGCACCCCTAGCACAATATACATGGTGATGATGGCTGCCAGAATAAGCCACACCTGGTTATCCGTAGACGTGGTAAAGGCCTTGGCTGCGCCTTGCAACTGTGTGCGCAGGGCCGTGGGCAGCTTCAGCTCTTTTTCTGTTTCTGTCACAGCATTGATCGCCGCGCCCAAGGACGAGCCCTGGGCCACATTGAAGGAGATGGTCGCCACGGGGAACTGCCCCTGCCGCGCTATGGAAAGCCGCACGGGTTTTTCTTCCAGCGTTGCCAGGCTGGTGAGCGGCACGGGTTTGCCATCGCCGCCAGAAACATAGATATTTTCCAGCGATTGCGGCCCAACACGGAAGCGCGGGGCGGTTTCAAGCACTACCTTGTACTGGTTGGTCTGCGTAAAAATGGTTGAAATAAGCCGCTGTCCAAGGGCATCGTACAAGGCGTTGTCTATGGCAGACATGCTTATGCCAAGGCGGCCCGCCGCATCCCGGTTAATATTGAGCCATGCCATGCGGCCCGGATTCTGGTAGTCGCTGGCGACCATTTCAAGCTCTGGTCGCTGGGCAAGCGCGCTCACAATGCGCGGCACCCACTGATCAAGTTGATCCCTGCTCAGAGCCTCTACCGAAAACTGGTACTGGGTACGCGAAATACGGTCTTCAATGGTAAGATCCTGCACGGGTTGCAGATAAAGGGTCATGCCCGGCAGAGAGGCCTTTTCCATAATACGGCGGGCAATTACAGGCGCGCGGGCATCACGGTCTTCCAGAGGTTTCAGCTCTATGGAAAGACGCGAGGTGCCAAGGCTCTGATTGATGCCGTCCACGCCCACAAAAAACACCACGCTCTCAACTGCGGGGTCTTGCAGTATGATATCCGCCAACTGGTGTTGCCGCCCAGCCATGGCTTCATAAGACGTATCCTGCGGTGCTTCTGCCATGCCCTGAATGACGCCCGTATCCTGCACCGGGAAAAACCCTTTGGGAACGACAATATACAGCAAAACCGTGAGAACAAGCGTGCCAACGGCTGCAGCCAGTGTCAGGCTTTGATGGCCCAGCACCCAGTCGAGTTTTTCTTCATACCAGGCAAGCAGGCCGGTAAAAAAACCGCCGTGCTCCTGGTGAGAGGCATCATTGGAATGATTTTCGGGCCGCAGCATAACCGCGCAGAGCATGGGCGTAAGCGTGAGCGATATAACTGCTGAAATAAGGATGGTCACAGCCAAGGTGACCGCAAATTCTCGGAAAAGCCGCCCCACCACATCCCCCATGAACAACAGGGGGATAAGCACCGCCACCAGGGATATGGTCAGGGAAATAATGGTAAAGCCTATCTGTCCGGCCCCGGTGAGGGCCGCCTGCACGGGCTTTTGCCCTTGCTCCAGGTAGCGTGAGATATTTTCAATAACAACAATGGCGTCGTCCACCACAAAGCCGGTGGCGATAACCAGCGCCATGAGCGTGAGGTTGTTCAGCGAATAGCCAGCCAAATGCATGATGCCCAGCGTGCCCACCAGCGAAAGGGGCACCGCCAGGGCGGGAATGACCGTGGCTCTGGCATTGCGCAAAAAAAGCCAGATAACCCAGATAACCAGCCCCACAGCCAACAGCAGCTCAAGCTGCACATCATGCACCGTGGCGCGGATGGTGGTGGTGCGGTCTGTCACCACGCGCACGTCCACATTGCCGGGCAAGGTCTGTTTGAGTATGGGCAATAGCCGCAAAACCCTGTCCGCCACGCTTATGACATTGGCACCGGGTTGCCGCTGCACCGAAAGCACAATGGCAGGCCGAAACCCCATGCCCTCCCCCGCCACATAGGCCGCAAGGCGTGCATTTTCCGCACCTTCTACCACCTCAGAAACATCACGCAGACGCAAGGGGCCGCCGTCTTTGTACCCTATAATGGTGTCGGCATAGGCCTCGGCAGAATCAAGCTGATCGTTGGCGTCAATGGTGCTGGCACGCTCCGGCCCGTCAAAACTGCCCTTGGCATTGTTGACGTTGGCAGTGGCAATGGCAGTGCGCACATCAGCCAGGGTAAAGCCCGCGTTGGCAAGCGCCTTGGGGTTTACCTGCACCCTCACCGCCGGGCGCTGCCCGCCCGAAAGTGTCACAAGGCCCACGCCGGGCAACTGCGAAATTTTCTGGGCCATACGCGTGTCCACCAGGTCTTCCAGCCGGGTGAGGGGCATGGCATCGCTGGTGACAGCCAAGGTGATAACAGGCGGGTCTGCCGGGTTGACCTTGTTGTAAATGGGCGGCGAAGGCAGGTCGGTGGGCAACAGGTTGTTGGCGGCATTGATGGCTGCCTGCACTTCCTGCTCCGCCACATCAAGCGCCAGGGTGAGGTCGAATTGCAGCGTCACCACCGAAGCCCCGGCAGATGAAAGCGAGCTCATCTGCACAAGCCCTGGCATAAGGCCAAACTGGCGCTCGAGGGGTGCGGTAACAACAGAGGCCATGACGTCGGGCGATGCACCGGGATAGAGCGTCTGCACCTGGATGGTGGGGTAATCTATCTGCGGCAGGGCCGCCACCGGAAGGTATCGGTAGCCCAGCAGCCCTGAAAGAAAGAGGGCCACCATAAGCAACGAGGTGGCTATGGGCCGAAGAATAAATATGCGCGACAAATTCATGGCGGATGCTCCCCTTCAGAAGGGGTGAAAGACACGGTGAGCGGCGGCCCGAACAGGCAGGGCTGCTATTCCGCAGCCGGAGCCTTGGGGGTTTCTGTGGTGGCCGAAATTTTCACGGCAAGGCCATCACGCAGGCGGTCAAGCCCGTCAACAACAACCACATCGCCAGGTTCAAGGCCCTTATCAATCACGGTCAGGGCATCCGAGGCAATGCCGGAGGTAACCTGACGCACGGCAACAACATCCTGCCCTTTGTCATTCTTGGTTGCCACATACACGTAAGACCCGCGCGCCCCCAACTGAACGGCTGAGGTAGGAACCGTTACGGCATTTCTGAGTACGCGCACCTGCAAGCGGGCGTTGACGAACTGGTTGGGGTACAAGGCCCCTTCGGTGTTGGGAAAGCGCGCCTTGAGCTTTACCGTGCCGGTGGAAATATCAATCTGGTTGTCCAGCGAAAGCAGCCCGCCCACGTCCAGCAGGTGTTTCTGCTCCCTGTCCCAGGCCTGAACCGGCAAGGGGCGTTGGTCCACATCGTCCTCGTGGGCGCGAAGGGCCTGCACCACCAGGGGCACCTGGCTTTCCGGCAGGGTAAACACGACATCACAGGGGCTGACCTCAGTAATGCGTACAATTCCAGATGTGTCCGAGGCCTTTATCATGTTGCCCTCGTCCACATTGCGCAGCCCCAAACGACCAGATGTCGGCGCTGTAATACGGCTGTAACTCAACTGGAGAGCGGCGGAATCAACGGCTGCCTTATCGGCCCCCACTGTACCCTCATACTGGCGCACAAGCGCACGCTGTGTTTCAAACTGCTGGGTAGCAATAAAATTGCCTTGCGCAAGTTTGGCATAGCGCGCCAGATCCTTGCGGGCATTGTCCAACTGGGCCTGATCCTTGGCGAGTGTGCCGCGCGCCTGATCAAGCGCCGCTTGAAAGGGCCTTGGGTCGATTTCTACCAGCAGATCGCCAGCCTTGACCCGCTGCCCTT
>QKDT01000375.1 GCA_003251995.1 Desulfovibrio desulfuricans | reverse complement strand
CCTTGCCCTTCTGCAACCAGAGGGGGGTATCCAAAAGCAAGGGGGAGTCCGCATGCCAGTCGATGCAGATCTCCCCTTTGATGCCGTGGGGCCGCGCCAGCGTACCCATGTGAATCCAGGTTTCCGTCATACTTCCAAGTCTGCCGGTTCTCCGGCGGGCTGATGCGTAGTCGCAATGCAGGGCATTACGACAGGCGGAACCGGGTTTTTTCCGCCCCTATTGCTGTAAGGCAAAGGAGTGGAAAGAACGCGGCGCTACTCCAGAATTTCCAGCACTGTGCGTTTTTTGCACTTGATGGAAGCGGCGCTCAGGATGGTGCGCATGGCCCGAGCCGTGCGCCCCTGCTTGCCGATAACCTTGCCCAGATCTTCTTTGGCGACCTTGAGCTCAAGAACCGTCGTCTGCTCGCCTTCAACTTCGCTGACTTGCACGTCTTCGGGGTGATCCACCAGGGATCTGGCAATGTATTCTATCAGGGCCTTCATGTGTACCTCCAGTGGGGGTCAGCCTGTGGGCCTTGGGCGCATTGCGCCCCCGGCTCAAACGGGGCCTGCCTGTGCAGACCGCCGCCGGTTCAAAAGAACCGGGACAGATATTGCCTGAGCTTTCCCAAAGAACAGCCCGCAGCAAAGTTCTCCTTCAGGCCGTGCCTGAAAGAGATTTGCCGTTGGCTTTGCGTTGCCGCAAAGAAAAGCCCTAAACCCGTGCCGCAAACACGGCACCAGCCGCAGCCCGAAGGGTGCGCGCCGCCAAAAGCGGCAGATCCAAGCAAAAACGTGGCTTTTGCTTGTCGGTCCCGTGTCTTTACATATGTAAAGACACGCTTCTCACTAAGCCATGTGCGTCTTGATAAGAGCGCGAACGGTGTCGGTGGGCTCAGCGCCGCGACCCAGCCATTCCTTGATCTTGTCAGCATCAAGCTTCACTTCGACCGGATTGACCATGGGATTGTAGTAGCCCAGGAATGCCAAAGGACGACCATCACGACGGGTTTCGTCGTTAGCGGCCACCACACGGTAGAAGGGGTGCTTCTTGCTGCCGAGGCGGGTCAATTTCAACTTTACTGCCATGAGTCCAACTCCCTTTGATTGATGTTATGTTAGCGTTGCGCCCGGGAAAGGGCAAGGGCGGGAAGCCCTGGCGCAAAGAGATTCATCGCCGCGCTGTGCGGCGCTCCTTGCCCCGTAAATATTGTTACTTTTTTTTGCGCTTGGGGCGCTCTTTTTTCTTGCGTTTTTTGGGCGCAGCCTTGGTTGCGCCAGCGCGAGAGCCGGGCATACCTTCCATGCCGGGCATTCCAGGCATACCACCCATTCCGGGCATGCCGGGCATACCGCCCATGCCGCCAAGATTGGGCATGCCGCCAAGCCCCTTGGGCAGGTTCATGCCAGGGGGCATGCCACGCATGCGCGGCATTGAGGGCATTTTTGCGCCCTTGCCGCCCATCATCCCCTTCATCATCTGGCGCATCTGCTCAAACTGGCGCACAAGCTGATTAACCTGGGCAACGGTAACGCCCGAGCCCTTGGCAATGCGCGCCCTGCGGCTGCCGTTGAGGATATCGGGGTTGCGACGCTCTGCCATGGTCATGGAATTGATGATGGCCTCAGTGCGCGCCATTTCCTTTTCAGGCATGGCCCCGCTGGCCTCAGCCAGCTTGTCGCGCAGCCCACCCATACCGGGTATCATCTTAAGGATGCTGTCGAGCGAGCCAAGCTTTTTGATGCGGCGCATCTGAGTACGAAAATCTTCAAGATCAAAGCTGGCCTTCTTCATCTTGAGGGCCAGTTCTTCGGCTTCCTCCGCGTTGATGGCGCTCTGCGCCTTTTCAACCAGAGTAAGCACGTCGCCCATGCCAAGGATGCGACCAGCGATACGGTCGGGGTGGAAGACTTCCATCTCCGACAGTTTTTCGCCCATGCCTACAAACTTGACAGGCGCACCCGTTACCGAGCGGATGGAGAGAGCAGCGCCGCCGCGCGCATCGCCGTCCATCTTGGTGAGCACCACGCCAGTGATGCCAAGGCGCTCGTTAAAGCTTTCTGCAACGGTAACGGCATCCTGACCGGTCATTGCATCGGCAACAAACAAAATTTCCTGCGGCTGCACGACCTGCTTGATGGCAGCCAGCTCCTGCATAAGCGGCTCATCCACATGCAAACGGCCTGCGGTATCAAGCAGCAGCACGGTGGCCTGCTCCTGGCGGGCCTGTTCAAGCGCGGCCTTGGCAATATCCACGGGGTTCATGTCCACCGTGGAGGGATAGCAGGGCATGTCGAGCTGTTTTGCCAGCACCGTTAACTGGTCAATAGCCGCCGGGCGGTAAACGTCAGCGGGCACCAGATAGGGGCGCAGCTTCTGCTTGCGCAGGATATTGGCTATTTTGCCCGCAGATGTCGTTTTACCAGAGCCTTGCAGGCCCACAAGCATGATGACCGCGGGTTCACGCCCTTGCAGATTCAGCCCGGCGGTTTCGCCGCCCAGCAACTGCACCAGCTCATCGTGAACGATCTTGACCACTTGCTGGGCCGGGCTGACGCCCTTGAGCACATCCTGCCCCAGGCACTTTTCGCGCACGCTCTCCACAAAGTCTTTAACGACTTTGAAGTTGACGTCCGCCTCAAGCAGGGCAAGCCGCACCTCGCGCAGGCCAGCCTGCACGTTTTCTTCGGTAAGCTGCCCACGCCCGCTGAATGAGCGGAATACGCCTGAAAGTCTGTCGGAAAGGCTCTCGAACATGAAGACCCCATTGCGCCGCTATCTTGGCGGCGAAAAAATCGGCGCTTTTGCGCCCGCCCTGCCGCAGCCGCTGTCACAAAAGCGCGACCGCGCGTTGGTCGAAGTGCTGATTCATAGGCTGTTTGATGCACCACGTCAAGCCTTACGCGCAGAATGCCCGCGCGAAACCCGGCTTTTCAAAGGTACCCCCGCAGAGCCGCACCATACAACAAACGGCGGACCCCTTGCAAATTTTCGCTAAAAGCAGTACGCCGCCACCACCACATTGAATGACAGCAACGGCCCCTGCCCTGCTGCCGAGCAATGCAACCCGCCGCATCACACTGCGGCATACCCAAGCGGGAAGACACAAAAAAGCAGCGCGAGGGTGCAGATTACCCCTGCTTGCCGCTGTTTTTTCTGGTCGCGTTGGCTTTACCGACAACCCGCGGCGCAAACACGCACACGCTGACACGCCCTCCCGGCGTTTTTTTGTTAGCCAACACCGCGCCGCTGCTCGCAAAGCGCGCCTTCATGCTTAAACGCTGAAACCGCCATCGGCAGGAATATCCCCCGCGCCCGCTACCCCTTGCGACACAAGGGCTGGCGAGGGCTGCCATCATTGACATATGAGGCACAAGGGGATAGTCTTTTGGATTATAATTTGCATAATTATCACAGCCAATTACGAGGACGTCATGTTCACCAATCGCGGTAAGGCGCTGACCTTTGACGACATTTTGCTAGTCCCCGGCTTCTCGGACATCACTCCTGACGCCGTTGACATCTCCACCTGGCTCACCCCCGAAATTCCCCTGCGCATCCCCCTGCTCTCTGCCGCCATGGATACCGTGACCGAATCGGCCATGGCAATTTCCATGGCCCGCATGGGTGGCATTGGTATCATTCACAAGAATATGCCTGTTGCGCGCCAACGCCTTGAAGTGGAAAAGGTCAAGAAGAGCGAAAGCGGCATGATTCTTGACCCCGTAACCATTTCGCCCAACAACACCGTGCAGGAAGCTCTGGACCTCATGTCCGACTTCCGCGTTTCGGGTCTGCCCGTGGTAGACGATGGTCGCCTGGTGGGCATTCTGACCAACCGCGACGTACGCTTTGTGCAGGACGGCGCAGCGGTGCGTGTTTCTGAGGTGATGACCAGCACCAACCTTGTGACCGTGCCCATGGGTACCTCGCTGGAAGAATCCAAGCGTCACCTGCACGAGCACCGCATCGAAAAACTTCTGGTGGTGGACGAACAGGGTCACCTGCGCGGCCTCATCACCATGAAGGACATCGACAAAGTTCAAAAATACCCCAACGCCTGCAAAGACTCCAACGGTCGTTTGCGCGTGGGCGCTGCCATCGGCATCGGGCGCGACTGCGAATCCCGCTCCGAGCAGTTGCTTGAAGCCGGCGTGGACGTGCTGGTGCTCGACTCTGCCCACGGTCACTCGCTCAACGTGCTCAAGGCCATCCGCATGGTCAAGAGCGCGTTCCCCAACTGCCAGCTTGTGGCGGGCAACGTTGCCACCTACGAAGGTGCCAAGGCCATACTTGAAGCCGGCGCCGACTCCGTCAAAGTTGGCATTGGCCCCGGCTCCATCTGCACCACCCGCATTGTGGCTGGTGTGGGCGTGCCACAGGTTACCGCTGTTATGGAAGGCAGCCGCGCCGCGCGCGAAATGGATCGCTGCTGCGTTGCCGACGGCGGCATCAAGTTCTCCGGCGATATCGTAAAGGCCCTTGTGGTCGGCGCGCACTCGGTCATGATCGGTTCCCTCTTTGCGGGTACCGAAGAAAGCCCCGGTGAAACCATTCTGTATCAGGGCCGTACCTACAAAATCTATCGTGGCATGGGCTCCATTGATGCCATGAAGGAAGGTAGCTCTGACCGCTACTTCCAGGAAAAGAGCAAAAAGCTCGTGCCTGAAGGTATTGTTGGTCGCGTGCCTTACCGTGGCCCGGTCATGGAAGCCGTGTACCAGCTCATGGGCGGCCTGCGCTCCGGCATGGGTTACGTGGGCGCACACAACCTGAATGATCTTTTTGAAAACACCACCTTCTGCGAGATTTCTCCGGCGGGCCTGCGCGAAAGCCATGTGCACGACGTTGTAATCACGAAGGAGGCGCCGAACTACCGCATCGAGAATTAGGCAAAACCGCAGTTTGCGGCTTTTTGCTCTCCGGCGGTATCAGATTTCGCCTGCTTTTCCGGCTACGTGCCGCTAAAGCACAACCGGAAAAGCAGGCACTTCTTTTTTGGCGGAGGACAAAACCATCTCGTGGCGACACATGCGGGAGGCGCACCGGCGCAATGCCGGGGTTTCCCCTCAAGTACCGGCATAGCAGCATTCAACCGGGCGCTCGGAAGCGGCGCACAGCAACAGGCCACAGCCAGCACCAGGCGAGGACACACATGCCCAGCAAAGTCATTATTATTGACTACGGCTCACAGGTTACCCAGCTCATCGCACGGCGCGTGCGTGAAGCCGGGGTCTACTCCGAAATACATTCCTGCATCACCACCGCCGCTCAAGTGGCGGCAATGAAGCCTTCCGCCATCATCCTTTCCGGCGGCCCCGCCAGCGTGGGCGAAGCCGACGCCCCGGTGCTTGATCCCGGCTTCCTTGATCTTGGCGTGCCGGTGCTTGGCATCTGTTATGGCATGCAATTGCTGGCCCAGAACCTTGGTGGTCAGCTTGCCCAGTCGCTCACGCGCGAATACGGGCCCTCCGACCTCACACTGTGCGCGCCCTGCGCACTGTGGGACGGCATTGAAGCCACCAGCCGTGTGTGGATGAGCCATGGCGACAAGGTGCTTGCACCGCCCCCAGGCTTTACCGTTACGGGTTGTACCCCTACCCTCGACGTGGCTGCCATGGCAGACGAAAGCCGCAAGATCTACGCCGTGCAGTTCCACCCCGAAGTACACCACAGCGTGGACGGCG
>QKDT01000006.1 GCA_003251995.1 Desulfovibrio desulfuricans | reverse complement strand
GCCAGCGCGGCGGGGGTGGGCCAGCGGCGGAACAGCTCCGGCGTAACGGTGTTCACCCTGGCATCTGTACACTGGGCAGCCAACACTGTGGCTACCAGCAGCTCCCATGCATTCTGGGCATCAAGATGGGTGCGCGGGTGCGGATAGCGTTTTTGCAGGGCGGCAAGAACGTTCCGGGCCGTTGCCTGTGGAGAAGGTTTTACGCTCATGCCTCTTTATGCCACAGGGCGAACACACCCGCAAGCAAGAGGGGCGGGCGGTCGTTACAGCAAGGCACCGCACCGCGCCTGCCCTGTATTGGCGTGCAACGGGCCTTTGGGCGGGGCTTTGTTTTTTTTGTCGCTACGTGTAGCATGCGGCAATGGAGCAAAAGAAAACCAGCAATAATTTTTTGGTCTATATGACCGCGCCCACGCAGGAAGAAGCGCTGGCGCTCGCTCGTGAGCTGGTGCATTTGCGGCTGGCAGCCGGGGTCAACCTGGTGCCGGGCGCGCAATCGGTATACCGCTGGAAGGGCGAAGTGCGCGAGGCTGGCGAATGCCTGCTTGTGGCACAGGTGAGCGAAGCCGCTTTGCCCGATTTTATGGCAAAGGCGTGCGCAATGCACAGTTATGAAGTTCCCTGTGTTGTCGCCATGCCCATTGCCGACGGTCATCAGCCTTTTTTACGCTGGATTACAGAAAACAGTCTGCCGCCCACGGCCTGATCAACCCTCATCCTTCATGTTATCACGAGGATACTATGTCCATCTATGTTTCGGGATCACTGGCATTTGACCGCATTATGACCTTCCCCGGCAGTTTTCAGGATCATATCCTGATGGATAAGCTGCACATGATCAACGTGAGCTTTATGGTGGACGGCATGGATGAGCGGCGCGGAGGCTGCGCGGGCAACATTGCCTATTCTTTGGCGCTGCTGGGCGAAAAGCCCGTCATCGTTTCTGCAGCGGGGCGTGACTTTGGCCCCTACGCTGCTGCCCTGCAGGAAAAGGGCCTGCCGCTGGACGGCATCCACCGCGCCGAGGATATCTTTACCGCCCTGTGCTATATCACCACAGACCTCAACAGCAATCAGATCACCGGTTTTTACCCCGGTGCCATGAGCCTGTCTGCCGATTATGCCTTTCCCAATATCAATGCGGACAAGGACATAGCCATCATTTCTCCCGGCAATGTGGACGACATGCGTCGTCTGCCAAGCTTCTTCCGCGAAAAGGGAGTCCCCTACATTTTTGACCCCGGTCAACAGTTGCCCGTACTGACAGGCAATGACCTGCTGGCGGCTATTGAGGGTTCTTTTGCCTGCATTACCAACGATTATGAATTGAACATGATCTGCAAGGCCACCGGCAAAAGTGAAGAAGAACTGGTTGGGCGTACCCTTTGGCTTGTGACCACGCTGGGCGCGGACGGCGCGCTGGTGCGCGGCGCGGATGGCACCGAAACGCGCATTCCCTCTGTGCCACCCCGTCAGATTCTCGACCCCACCGGCGCGGGCGATGCCCATCGCGCTGGTCTGCTCAAGGGTTTGCTGCACGGCCTTTCCATGCCCGAAGCCGCCAAGCTTGGCTCTGTGAGCGCCAGCTTCTGCCTTGAAAAAATGGGCACGCAGGAACACGACTATTCGTCTGATGTCTTCCGTCAGCGTTACGAGGCCGCGTTCGGTCCTTTGCCCGAAGGCATTTTGGGCTAGGCGGCAGGCCGGTTAGGCAGCAGAAAACTTAAAAGCCCAGAAACTGGGGTACAACATGCAGAACAAGCTTCCTGACGGCATACGGGTTCTGTTTGTGGCTGGTTTTGGCCCTGTGACGCAAGACCAGAAAAAAAGCGGCAACCTGTACAGGGTGGCGCTGGGGCTGCCCTTGCGGCATGAAGACGGCTATGAAGGGTATTGGCACTCCCAGTGCATCGAGGGGGTAAAGCACTTCGCCCTTTGGCCTTTGGACAAAGCCGCGCTTTCCTGCTTTGGTTCGCCGAACTGGCCCGAAGACGTGCCCGTTCCGCAGGCCTGGCTTGAGCTTGATGTGGAAGATATCGTTTCTGCCACGAGCATTCTTGAGCAGGGCGGTTACAAGCTGCTCACCCGGCTGAAAGAAGAGCCCTGGGGACAAACTGTCACCAGGTTCCTCAGCCCCGAGGGCATTCTTATGGCTATTACCCACACGCCCTTTTTACGCGAGGCGGCAACGGCGGAGGAATCGGCCTGAGCAGGGAGGCGGCATGTACTTTATAGCGCTGGTGGTTTTTGCGGGCTGCGTGGTGGCCCTGCAACCGCCCATCAACGCGGCCTTGAGCCGCACAGTGGGGCTGCTGGAAAGTGGGCTGATTTCTTTTGCCATAGGCACGGTTGTTTTGGCTTTTACCGTGCTGCTGATGGGGCGGGGCAATGTGTTTCGCGTGGTTGAAACACCTGCCTGGCAATGGGCCGGCGGGGTGCTGGGCGCTTTTATGGTTGTAAGCACCACACTGGCTGCGCCGCGCATCGGCGTATTGACCACCCTGGTGGCCATGATATTTGGCAACCTTGTCATGGCAGCCATCATTGACCACTACGGCTGGTTTGGCCTCAATGTCATTTCTTTTGACTGGCGCAGAATGGTGGGGCTGGTTCTTGTGTTGGTGGGTATTGCCCTTGTGGTGCGCCGGTGAACAATGTGCTGCGGCGGCAAAGGCTGCGCGTTGCAGAAAAATAAGGGATAGACATGCGCGTTGATGCTGTGCGGGAGTTTTTGGCCCGCCATGGGCTTGAGGGAGCGTATAGAGAGTTTGACGTTTCAAGCGCCACTGTTGATCTGGCGGCCCAGGCCATCGGCTGTGAACCGGGGCGTATTGCCAAGAGCCTGTCCGTCAGCGTTAATGACGCTCCGCTGATACTGGTGGTCATGGGCACAGCCCGGCTGGACAACCGCAAGTTCAAGGAAGCCTTCCACGCCAAGGCCCGCTTTATCAAGCCTGAAGACCTGGAAGCGCAGGTGGGGCATCCCATGGGCGGGGTTTGCCCCTTTGCCCTGCCCGAGGGCGTTCCCGTATATCTGGATGAAAGCCTCAGGTCGTTTGATCCGGTCTATCCGGCTGCAGGCGCGCCCAACAATGCCGCCAAAGTTACTCTGGCAGAGCTGGAGCGCGTTACCGGCGGCGTGTGGGTAGATGTTTGCAAGGACGCCGAGGCCTGATTTTTTAGCGCAATGCGTCCGTAGGGTATACTGCTGCGGTCTGCGGAGACTTTGGTCCCCGTTGGATGCGGCATCCTGCGGGCGCTGTTTATTTGATATGTCAGTGCGGCGGGCCTGTTAACAGGGCTAGCCCCATGCCGTCTGCATTTTGCGCAGGTTTGGGCATTAGCCCTTATTCAAACCCGCCACCACAACGCCGTCTGCGACAGCCGCCCACGCCGCAGCGCGTGCCATGCCCATCGCACAGTTCATAATCCCCGCCTTCAATGCGCAGCATTTTGCCGTTCACCAGAGAATCCGCCAGTTTTTTGCGCGCCTCTGCATAGATGCTTTGCACCGTGGTACGGGCAATGCGCATTTTTTCCGCGCAGGCCTCCTGATTCATGCCCTCAAGGTCAATGAGGCGCACAGCCTCATATTCGTCCACGGTCATGATAACTTCCTGCTGCGGCTGCTGCGCGGCTTGATTAAAGCCGGGCAAAGGCCCGAAACTGCGGTTTTCTGGCAGGCAGCAGACTTTTCGCCATTTTTTTGGTCTTGGCATGCAATCCTCTTTGGGCCGTCCGGCTTTAACGCTTGCAGGCGCGCTTTTGCCGGGCGGCCTTGCTCAGTCATATGCGGAAACATAGAGCATTTTACCTTTGAAAATGTCTATTCTTACAATTGCAAACCGCGACGTTGGCGCTTGGGCCGCTGTGGCGGGCGTCTGTTCTCGCAGCCGCCGAGGCAATGTAACCTGCGGTTACTCTAGCCGTTATTGTCGGCTCCGTCACTGTCTGCCGCGGGGGTGATGCCGCAGCCTTTGCCTTGCCGCATGGACTGTCCCATATTGGGGCCCATATTTTGAGCCATGTTCTGCTCCATGTTTTGACTCATACCCCGTCCCATTCCTCGGCCCATGCCACGCCCCATGCCACGACCTGCTCCCTGTCCGTTCATGGCGCAGTTGCGGCCCTGGTTGTGGTTTTGCCCATGACGGTGGCAACGGCCCATTCCTTGGCCCTGCATGCCGGCTTCATTGGTTGTGTCGCCCATGCTGCGTGCCGTGCTGGCAGCATTGCCGCCGCACTTGCCCATGCCGCGCCCAGTGCGCGAACCCTTGCCCTCTGGCCCGGTGTGATCGAAATTAGGCATACTATACTCCTTTTGTTGTCGTTATTGACATATGTCATAAATAGGAGTATGTCTGTTTACGACATATGTCAATAACAAAAAGTCAGACAAAGGCAGTTGTCTGAAAAAAAGCTTCGAAAAAGTACACCATCTGAGAGGACAAAGAACCATGAGTGATTGTAATCATCAGTGCGGTTCCTGCGGCGAGCAGTGCGACGAACGCAGCGAAGCGGAAGTGGATTTTCGCGTCAAACCGCACGCACAAAGCCGCGTTGGCAAGGTTATCGGCATTGTCAGCGGCAAGGGCGGCGTGGGCAAGTCGCTGGTCACCTCCTTGTTGGCGGTAGCCATGACCCGGCAGGGCAAGCACTGCGCCATCCTTGATGCGGACATAACCGGCCCGTCCATTCCGCGTGTATTCGGCCTTACGGGCAAGGCGCATGTGGAGGGGGATGGCCTGGCCCCCGAGCGCAGCAAGGGCGGCGTGGACATCATGTCCATGAACCTGCTGCTGCCCGGTGATTCTGACGCGGTGTTGTGGCGTGGGCCGATCATCGCCGGCGCGGTCAAACAGTTCTGGTCAGATGTGATCTGGCGCGATGTGGACTACATGTTTGTTGATATGCCTCCTGGAACCGGCGATGTGCCGCTGACCGTGTTTCAGTCGCTGCCGGTGGACGGCATTGTGGTGGTGACTTCGCCGCAGGAGCTGGTGAGCATGATTGTGCAAAAGGCCATTGATATGGCCCGCCAGATGGACATTCCCATTCTCGGGCTGGTGGAAAACCTCTCGTACTTCAAATGCCCGGACAACAACAAGGAATACAAGATTTTTGGCGAAAGCCACATTGATGCCGTGGCGCAGCGGCACGGGCTCAAGGTGCTTGCGCGTCTGCCCATTGATCCTGCCCTTGCGCGCGCCTGTGACCAGGGTGCCATTGAAGATGTGGATCAACACTTTATGGACGGTGCCATGGCTGTGATCTCGCGTATGTAGCATGCCGCACATGTAGTGTCTGTTGCGCATTGCCGCAGAGAAATGCCGTTGTACGGTGCCCCTCTCTGCGGCAATGCGCTTTTACCTAATTCCTGAAAAAGAGTGTATCTTTACCTTTGTTGACATGTGTGCTTATGCTTGCCCAAACCAAGGAGCATTCATGCATACTTACCAACAATTCATAAACGGCAAATTGGTTTCCCCTACTGGCTTTGCAATGATAGAGGTGGAAAACCCCTCTACCGGCAAAATAATGGCCCAAACGCCCAACGGAGGGCGTGAAGACGGGCTGGCGGCACTGGCTGCCGCGCACAAGGCACAGGATGCCTGGGCGGCCCTTCCGGCAGTGGCCCGCGCTGGCTACCTGAAAAAAATGGCGAATCTTATT
>QKDT01000261.1 GCA_003251995.1 Desulfovibrio desulfuricans | reverse complement strand
AGTGAGCATGATAACCAGCATAAAGATCATGCCTGTGCCCATGCCGAGCTGCGCAAGCGGGTTGTGGCCCACATGCGCCCCGCATTCCTTGTTAAGGAAGAGGTACCAACGGATGTCCTGCCAGAGGTCGTTGCGCCAATTTTTGTCCCATATGGGCATTATGATGAGTTCGCGCGAGTAGCGGTTCCCCCACACGAGGCCGTAAATGTAACGCAAAACTGTTGAAATAATCAGTACAAACCCGGCAATAAAGTGGGCCATGCGGGTGTAGCCCATGTAAAAGGTGTTGTACGGTTCGCCTGTTACGGAAAGCCAGGGCTTGCCAATAATATAGCCCGTAATAATAAGCACAATAACGCAGGCAACCATAACCCAATGCCATATGCGTATGGGTAATTGATAAACGTAGATGCTTTTACCCATGGGCATTTGCGGCAGCAGATGTTGTTCGCTCATAACTTTCTCCCGGCGGAAGGCTTGTATTCCGCGGCTCGGATGCCGAGCTCTAGAAGCAGTTGTCTGTTCGAACTGATATCAGCTCAGATCCGTCCGGGCCGAGAATATGCGTGGAGCAGGCCAGGCAGGGGTCAAAACTGTGCAAGGTGCGCAGAATTTCAAGGGGCTGGTCAGGAACCGCCATCTTGGTACCCATGAGCGAGGCCTCGTAGGCGCTGAGCTGTCCATCCGGGGTGCGCGGAGCGCCATTCCATGTGGTGGGAACAACACACTGATAGTTTTCTATTTTTCTGTCTTTGATGGTAACCCAGTGCCCCAGCGCGCCGCGCGGTGCCTCGGTAAAGCCAATGCCGCGCAACACCCCTGTGGGCCAGCTGTCAGGATGCCACAGTTTGGTGTTAGCTGTTGTGCTGTTACCGTTTTTGAGGTTGGCGATAAGTTTGTCGTAAAAATAGCGCATCTTGTCGGCAGACCACACCAGTTCAAGCGAACGGGCGGCTATGCGACCAAGAGTTGATTGCAGCACAGAAACGGGAGCCTTGGCCTGACCAAGGAAGTCATCAATAAGCCCCTTGATTTCTGTATCTTTTTTTGCATAGCCCACCAATAAACGGGCCAGTGGCCCCACTTCCATTTGATGCCCGCGCCACATGGGGGTTTTGATCCACGAATACCTGTCGCGTTCGTCAACCTGCTTGAGGTTAGTGGGCGTACCCTTGATGTTGGGGCCGGGGGCGTAGTTCGGCTCTGTCATGCCGTCAAAAGGATGCAGACCGGTTTTGCCACCGGGGTAGGGTTTGTACCACGAGTGGGACACGGATTCCTGGATTTCATCGGGGTTGTGCAGGTCAACGGGCAGAACTTCGTTGAAGTTGCCGTTGATGATGGCACCTCTGGGCAGCAGCAGGCTTTTGTCTGAAAAGTCGTTGGCAATGTCGGGGATGGCGCCGTAGGCAAGCACGGATATTTTGGAAAGCCCACCGCCGATGTTCAGCCAATCCTTATAAAAGGCAGCCAGCGCCAGGGTATCGGGAATGACGACCTGCTGGGCAAAGGTGCGGCAGCGTTCGATAAGCTGCAGCACCAGCTCCAGGCGTTCCTGATTGATCACGTCGGCAGCACCGTGCGCGTCGATATTCAACGAGCAGGGCACGCCGCCCACCAACCAGTTGGGGTGAGGATTTTTGCCGCCAAAAACGGTGTGGATCTGCACCATGTCTTTCTGGAAGTCCAGCGCTTCCAGATAGTGAGCCACGACCAGCAAGTTGGCTTCTGGCGGCAGTTTATAGGCAGGGTGGCCCCAGTAACCGTTGGTGAAGATACCCAACTGACCAGACGATATAACCTTGTTAAGGCGATCCTTGATGGATTTGAAGTATCCCGGCGATGAATTGGGCCAGGGTGTCAGCTTGTGCGAAAGCTCTGAAGTAGCCTTGGGGTCAGCCTTGGCGGCAGAAACAACGTCCACCCAGTCAAGGCCCGCAAGGTGATAAAGATGCACCAGATGGTCATGGTACATAAGGCACAGGTGCATGATATTACGAATAATATTGGCGTTGTCAGGTATTTCGATGCCCAGGGCATCTTCTACTGCGTGAACAGAGGCGAGGGCGTGCGTGCCTGTGCAAACACCGCAGATGCGTTCAACAAAGGCCCACGCATCGCGCGGGTCGCGTCCTTTGAGGATAATTTCAATGCCTCTGAAAATAGTACCGCACGAAACCGCATTGGTGATGATGTTGTTATCATCAAGGTTCACCTCGCAACGCAGGTGACCTTCAATGCGGGTAACCGGGTCAACAACCACGCGGCGGCCCGAGTCCTTAACGGCATAACCCTGAGAAGTGGTATATTCGTACGCCATGGGGTATTTCCTTAGTTGTTGGAGTCGGTGTCGGAGGAGTCCTTAGTGTCCTTGCTGCAGGCGTGACGCACCATACTGGCAGCGCCATGCACCGCAACGCCGGCAGCCACGCCCGCCACAGCGGCAACGCCAACGGTTTCAGCCGTCAGATTTGTGCCCAAATGCGGAATGGTGGTTATGCGGTCATAAAACGAACCCTGATCCCAGAAGTTCTGTTCCGAGCAGCCGATACAGCCATGCCCGGACTGAATGGGAAAGGAGACACCGTTGTTCCAACGGGTGGAAGGGCAGGCATTGTAGGTAGTGGGGCCTTTGCAACCCATCTTGTACAGGCACAGGCCCGCACGGGCGCCAGCGTCATCCCATGATTCCACATATTCGCCAGCGTCAAAGTGGGCTCTGCGGTAACAGTGGTCGTGTACGCGCTTGCCATAAAACATTTCTGGCCTGCCCTGCGAATCAAGGGTGGGAAGGCGGTCGTAAGTAATAATGTAGGTCAGAATTGAACTCATGACCTCAGGGATGGCTGGGCAGCCGGGTACCTTGAGCTGGGGTTTGTTGGGAAACAGCTTATGCAGCGGGGTAGCGCCGGTGGGGTTGGGGTGGGCCGCCTGCACGCATCCCCACGAGGCGCAGGTTCCCCACGCCACAAGGGCTTTGGCGTTTTCCACGCCTTCTTTGAGTTTTTCGTAAAACGGTTTGCCGCCATCAATGCAGTACATGCCCTGACCGTTGAGCGGCACATTGCCCTCCACTGCCAGGATGTACTGCCCCTTGTATTTCTTGATGGCGTCTTCATAAGCGGCATTGGCCTGATCGCCTGCTGCCGCCATGATCGTGTCCTGGTAGTCCATCGTTATCATAGAAAGAACGATGTCTGTAGCCAGGGGGTGGGCTGTGCGCAAAAAAGATTCTGTGCAACAGGAGCAGGAAAGCCCGTTGATCCAAAGCACAGGAACGCGCGGTTTTGTAGAAAGAGCCTGTGCGATAGCCAGATCAGCCCCAGGGCCAAGCCCCATGGCAACGGCTGTAAGCGCCCAGAATTTCATGAAGTCTCGACGGCTGACACCACGATTACGCAAGGCTTGTTCAGTAGTTTCGAGATGAGCCATAAGTACCTCGAGAAGAACATGGTTGCAGGTTTGGTTAGTCAGGTTTAAACGTATTACAGGGTACCTTGTTACTCCTTATACTATAAGTTTATGTTTGTGCAAGTCTGAGGTCAAGCATATCTATTGTTTAATTACTCTGTGTGGTGTCGCCTGCATTCAAGTCAGCCATTACGCTCACAAGAATATCAGTCTGAGAGCGCAGATCTTTGAGGGCGACAACAGCCATATCCATGGCATTTGCCGTAGCAATTGAAATCTGATTTATGTCTTCAAGGCGTTCTTGAATAGTTTCAGTTGCTGCCGATTGTTCTTCAGAAGCTGTGGCAATGGATTGCACCTGCTCTGTGGTTTCACTGGATAAATTGACAAGTTCTTGCAACGATTTGCCAGATTGACGGGCAAGCACGGTGGCGCGCTCAATTGTGCCAGCGGTTTGCTCCACATGGGTTATGTGTTTGCGCGTGCCGGTTTGTATGCCCTGAATGGCATCCCCAACTTCCTTGGTAGCCGACATCGTTTTTTCCGCCAGTTTACGCACCTCGTCTGCCACCACTGCAAAGCCGCGACCAGCATCGCCCGCCCGTGCAGCTTCTATGGCGGCGTTGAGGGCCAGCAGATTTGTCTGATCGGCAATATCGCTGATAACATTAAGTATCTGTCCAATGCCTTCTGCCTGCTGGCCCAAAAGGCCCATATCAACCTTCATTTCATTAGATTGCGTTTGCACCTGCATGATTGCAGTCACAACGTCATCCACAACTGAAGATCCCTCAGTCGCCTGGGTATGCGAGCTCGAGGCGGTTTGCGCGGCATCAGCAGCATTTTTTGCCACTTCAAGCACTGTCACGCTCATCTCCTGCATGGCAGCAGTGGTGTCGTCAAGACGTGATGCCTGTGTTTGTGCGCCATCAGCCGAAATGCGCACCTGCTCGGTGAGGTTGCCAAGTGCGCTGGTAGCCACCTCTACAACATCATGTATTTTCTTTACCGCCAACGAAAGGGTATCAGCTCTGCTTCGAGCATTTTGCTCCGCACGTTCAGCGCTGATACGGCACTGCTCGGCTACCTGACCACGTTCTTCGGCAATGGCATGCTGTTTTTGCGCTGATTGAATGTGCTCTTTTAGTCGACCGACCATGATCTTCAGCTCGCCAGCAAGGCTGCCCAGCTCATCTTTTTGATCCACAGCCAGTTCTGCATCAAAATCGCCTTTGGTAATGCTTTGCGTATAGTGCAAGGTTCTGCGAACAGGCCTGCCGATGGTGATACTGAGCCGCCACCCGAGGATGATTGATACGAGGGCAACAAGTATGGCGCCAACGCAGGCAATCAGAACACTCCTTTGCGAGCTGTCTACCTCATTGCGGGCAATGGTAAGAAGGCGATCCCCCCATGCTTTCTCTACTTCCATTAACGTGTCGATGCGCCGGGTAGAGGCCGCAAACCACTCATGCGGATCTGCTTCAAGTGTGGATTTTTCTAAATTGGCATACGCGGTATCCCTAAAGCGGGTTACTTCATCATCGGCAGATTTCATTTTTTGCTGAAAAATGCTTTGAGCTTGCTTGCCACCCAGTTCTTCAAACGATTTAAGGTAGGTATTTTGAGCGCTGACACGATACAGCCAATCGCGGTACAGTTGTTTGCTGAATGTGCCTGCTGCAAAAGCAGCATTAAGCGTGGCACGTTCCTGACCTGCTATTTCTTTACCATGCATAAGCTGGAGAATAGAGGTAAAGAATATGCCAGAATGCTCATTTAAGTCTGCAATTGCTGTCAATAATGTGTTAATTGAGCTATTGTATGTTGAAATTGCCTGAAAAACGTCAACCTTATTTTCACGTACAGCATTTCTGACATTGCCGAGTTCAGAAAGTTTTGCAGAAAATGGTGAGAAAATCTGCTTTAATAAAGAGCTATCTGACTCAATCATTTTAGAAAGTACAGACGAAAAATTTTTGGCAGCTATATCTGTCTTACTTATCTGATCGGGGAGTTCAACGGTGTATTTTTTGCCCTTACTGCCTAAAAAACCTGCAGTATATCCACGTTCTTTTTGCATCTCGTGGATTACTTCACCTGCGGATAAGCAAAGAATAAGAGAGCGCTCTACGAATTTGTGTTCGCCAATCGATTGCCATCTATGCGCACACTCTGTTGTGACAATATAAAAAAAAGCCGCCATCGGTAATATCAGTAGCAGACTAAGTTTGCGGGAAATTCTGAGATCAGCGAGCATGGC
>QKDT01000249.1 GCA_003251995.1 Desulfovibrio desulfuricans | reverse complement strand
TGTAACGCAGGTGGCAGGGACGGCCCGTAGCCATAACGGCCACGCCTACAAGGGCTTCCATGGTGGGGCTGAACTTGTAGCCGAAGGTGCCGCCAGTGGTGTTCTGCACCAGCACCAGATCCTTGGGGAATTCCAGGCCAAGGCCGGGGGCGATCATCAGCGCGTGCAAGTGGATGGCAACAGACTTGGAGTGGATAACCACCTGGCCCTTGTCATTCACATAGCCGTAGCCCACATCGGGTTCGATGGGCAGGTGGGGCTGGCGCTGGGTGTAGTAATCGCCTTCTGCCACCACGTTTGCCGGGTCTTTGAAGAAGGGAGCGGTATCCGCGCCTTTTTCTTCAAGCTGGTCATAGTAGATATTGGGGGTGCCGGGATGGATTTCAATGGCGTCCGGGGCCATGGCCTCGGGGGCGCTCATGTATTCGGGCAGCAGTTCAAGGTCAAACTTGACCTTTTCGGCAGCCGCGCGGGCGTTGCATTCGGAATCAGCGCAGACGATGGCCAGCGCATCGCCGTACTGGAATATCTTGGTATCGTTAAGGATGGGGCGTTCCCAGCCATCACCCTTGTTGGTGGGGAAGGTGATAAGGCCGGTAATGCGGTTTCTGCCCTTCACATCCTTGTGGGTCAGCACCTTGTACACGCCGGGCATTTTTTCGGCTTCAGAGGTGTCGATGCCCTTGATGTTGGCATGCGATACCTTGGCCTGAGCAATGGCGAGGTGCAGCGTGTTGGCAGGCAGACGGTGCGCGGCATCAGCGCCGAATTCGGCGGTACCGGTCACCTTGGCGACAGCAGAAGGACGGGGCATGGTGGAGCCCCAGATGCGACCATCGGCAGGCATCTTGAAGGTAACGTCGTCCAGCGTTTTTTCACCGCGCATAAGAGCGGCTGCGTCCATGACCGCATCCACCAGAGGCTTGTAGCCCGTGCAGCGGCAAACGTTGTGATTTTTCTGGAACCAGTCGCGCACGTCTTCGCGGCTGGGATTGGTATTGGAATCCAGCAGGGCCTTGGCGGAAACGATGAAGCCAGGGGTGCAGAAGCCGCACTGGGCCGCACCATGATAAATCCAGGCATGCTGCAGAGGATGCAGATGATCGGGGGTGCCCACGCCTTCAAGCGTGGTAACCGCTGCATTCTCAGCCACACGGCTCATTTTGACCACGCAGGCGCGTACCACTTTGCCATCAAGAATCACTGTGCAGGCACCACACTGCCCCTTGCCGCAACCAACTTTAACACTGGTAAGCTGCAACTGATCACGCAGTACATCCACAAGCATATCATCAGGGTTAGCCAGCAAACGCCGGGGGATACCGTTAATAACAAGGGTTTTTGTCTCCATGCGCGACTCCTTTAAATGATGGAAAAGGTATATACCTGCGCGGTAAATCCGCGCCCGGGGTTAAAATTACACCTGCCTCCTTATTTGCCGAACGGGCAAACCGGGTAATGGCATTCTGCGCACTGGGAGCAGAAGCCCCCATGCCCCAATGCCGCCACATCGGCAGCCGTTACCTCAATGCCAGCCAGCAGGCGTGGCACAATGAGATCAAATATGCTGGCCTTGTGGTACATGACGCAACCGGGCAGCCCCAGCACTGGCACCCGACCTGCGGCCCCTTGGGCATAGGCCAGAAGGAACATGGCTCCGGGGTACACTGGCGCGCCGTAGCTCAACACCTCCGCTCCGGAAGCGCGGATAGCGGTTGGCGTACGGTCGTCAGGGTCAACAGACATACCGCCTGTTACCACAATAAAATCGGCCCCCTGCTCCAAAAAATCCCTAATGGCTCCAGCAGTCATGGACACTTCGTCGCTGGTGAGGGTTTGCCCCACCACCGTGCTGCCCAGAGCGGCAAACTTTTTACGCAGCACAGGGCCAAAGGCATCTTGAATGCGTCCGTAAAAAACCTCGCTGCCGGTCGTGACCACGCCCACCTTGGCGCGGCGCAGGGGTAATACCTCAATGACCGGCCTGTGGACGCTTGATTCAAGCTGGCGCAACTTTTCATCCTCAATCATCAACGGCACAACGCGGGCTCCCGCTACCGAGCGCCCTTTTGTTACATGCTGCAAGGTGTGGATGGTTGCGACAGAGATTTCGCCAATGCTGTTTATGAGGTTGAGAACAGGCACATCCACCCGCAGCAGCCCATCACAGGCGGCCTTGAGGTCGATACGCCCCTCCTTGGGTTCCGTACACGTAAGGTTGCCGCCCGAGACGGCAGAAATCACGCGCGCGGCGGCGTCGTTTTCGTGAACCATGCCTGGCAGGGATTCAAAAACATAGAGATGTTCTTTACCAACCTGTAACAACACCTCAACGTCTTCTTCCCGCACCACATGGCCTTTGCGAAAAACCGGCCCTTTGCTTTCACCTGGTACAATTCTAGTGATGTCGTGGCACAAAACACTGCCCACGGCGTCATGCACATGAATGGTTTTCATTGCCAGTTTGGACATGACCTCTCCCGAAGATGACTTCTAGATTGTGCATAAAATACCATCCCTGCAACAAAATGCAAAATAAAATTCACTATTTATTAATTGTGCTTTTGCTAACTGACCGGCTTCATTTGGTATCAATAGATAAATTCCTGTTTTTTACAAAAAGCGTGACTATTGAGCCTTTTTGAAAAGGTAACAAGGGGCACCCGGCATTGACAGACGAGCGTTTCTTTGCGAGAGGGAAGGAAAAAAGTGGCGGTATTTCTTAAAAAATACGGCAGCCATAAGAGGAAATGCCATGCAAATTTCAGCTCATTCGCCAGCGGTTCTGCCCGGCAAAGGCCGTTCGGGCCTTGCCGCATTGGCGGTACTTGCTACCCTGCTGCTCGGCGGGTGCGGCTTCGGTGGGCAGCCTGCCCAGCCGGAAACGCCCCCAGGCCCTGTTACGGCCTTCATGATCGTTTCCAACGTGGGCGAAGTCGCTACCATTGATGACCCCGACTTTGGCAAAAACGTGCGCGTTAGCCTGGACGAGCTGTTTACCTCTGCCAAGGGCGAAAGCTGCAAGCGCGGCACAGTGCTTTCTGGTCAGCGTGAGGCGGAAGTTGTGGTTATCTGCCAGGACGGCAATGGTCGTTGGAACATGGCGCCCCGAGTGTGGGGCCAGGGGATTTCGCAGTAGGCCAGACTGCCGCGGGCTGCCATCGACCACCGCTGCCTGCTGGCGGCTGCCCTGATACTTGGGCGGGCTTTGCGCGTTTTTGGTTAACCCCGAATCGCCGCATGCCCACTACATAGTCAGCATGCGTGTTATGCTGGCAGGTAAACATTACGATCTAAGCAGGTTCCGGCAAATCGAAAGGAACCCCGCACTGGCCTGATCGGCCCTTGGCAAAAAACGATCCCGGTCGCATTGCCTCTGGCTAATCCTGGCAAATATGATTATTTATGAAAGCGCACGGCGGCTACCATCCCCGTGCGCTTTCCTTGTTGTGGTTACAAACATCGCAAGCCTTTGCCTTGGCACCCTGGCGTCCAGTAACCGCCGCCAGCCGCCTACAAGGCATCGCGGCACGATTGACTACGGAACCCAAGGGCTAAACAGCCCATTTGCGGAACCACCTCTGGGGGCCATGCAAGCCCGAACCCATTGCATCAACACCGCCATGTCGCACAGAACAATTTTTACTTTTCTGCTGATCTTTCTTGCCATGTCCAGCTCGGTCAGGGCAGAAAACACTCCTCAGCCATATGCAGCAAACCTGTTTCAGGGCAACTTTTCGCAAGCCAAAACCACAGCAACCAAGGACGCCAAGGATACTTCCATCATTGCGCCAGGCGACCGCGTGGTGCTACGCCTGTGGGGCGGCGACCTCAAGGTGGACAGCACCCTGATAGTCGCTGCAGACGGACACCTTGACGTGCCGGAAGTGGGGGCTATCCCCGTTGCTGGTCTTGGTTACGACAAGCTGACCGAGGCCCTGCGCAGCAAACTTGCCGCCAACGGTCACTCAGACGCGCAGATATACGCCGCGCCTCTGGATGCCCGACCCGTGGCTATTTTTGTTACTGGCGGCGTTGCCAAGCCAGGCCGCTACACCGGCAACCCCGGCGACCCGCTGCTGAGCTTTCTTGATAAGGCGGGGGGGCTTGACCCCATGCGCGGCAGCTATCGTGATATCCGCCTGATGCGCGATGGCAATGCCGTTACAACCCTTGATCTCTACCCTTTTGCCCGCAGGGGCATATTGCCAGCCGTACGCGTGCAGGAAGGCGACACCCTTGTGGTGGGCAACAAAGGCCCCACTATTACGGCGATAGGTGCGGTGCGCATACCCGCAAAATTTGAATTCCCCAAGGGCAAATCCACGGGCGCAGCCTTGATTGAGCTGGCGGAACCACAAAACAGCGCCTCGCACATCGCCCTTTCCGGCACCCGCAATGGTGCG
This sequence comes from Desulfovibrio desulfuricans, assembly GCA_003251995.1. Taxonomy (GTDB): domain Bacteria; phylum Desulfobacterota; class Desulfovibrionia; order Desulfovibrionales; family Desulfovibrionaceae; genus Desulfovibrio; species Desulfovibrio desulfuricans_B. Next base: position 1,337 of record QKDT01000249.1, on the reverse strand, counting down.
CCTTACAGCACCTATCTGCCGATTAAAGAACTGCGTAATCTTATGCTGGAAGACGGCGACCAGGTGCAGTTTATCGCTGACGCCCCCGGCAATACAATGATGATTGAAGTGCAGGGCGCGGTGCGCGGCGCTTCGCGTTTTCCTGTGCGGCGCGGCGCGCGGTTGCAGGAAGTGAAGAACTTTATTGCGGTGGAACCGGGGCGCGCGAACCTTCAGGCCATGTACATCAAACGCAAAAGCGTTGCCGCCCGCCAAAAAAAGGCCATTGCCGATTCTTTGCGCAGACTGGAGGAAACGGCCCTCACGGCTTCCTCTTCCAGCACGGACGAAGCTTCCATACGCGCCAAGGAAGCCGAAATGGTTTCCAAATTTGTGGAGCGGGCCAAAAACGTGGAGCCGGAAGGCGTTGTTGTGCTTGATGGCGGGCCGGACAAGGCCGATCTTTCGCTGGAAGACGGTGACGTAATTGTGATCCCGCCCAAGAGCGACGTGGTGTTGGTGAGCGGTGAAGTCATGATGCCCCAGGCCATGCTGTGGGGCAAAAAGAAGGATGTGGACGACTACATCAAGGGCGCTGGCGGCTACACCAACCGCGCAGACCGCGACAAGGTGCTGGTGTTGCACCAAAACGGCTCTGTTTCGCAGAACGGCGATGATATTTTCCCTGGCGATCAGGTTATGGTATTGCCAAAAGTGGAATCCAAAAGCATGCAGGCAGTCAAGGATATCTCGCAGGTTATCATGCAGGTGGTGGTTTCTGCCCGTCTGCTGCTGGGTATGCCAACCCTGTAAGCGCTTGTTCAAACAAAACCGAGGGGGCTTAGGCCCCCTTTTTTTGTTTTTTGCGCGCCCCGATAAAACTTGCTGTTGCATCACAGACAACCTATAGGCTACAGTCTGACAAGAATCGCCACCGCAGCAAGAGGACTACATGGAACGCGCCTTGGAAGCATCCCCCCTGTTTTCTGGCATGACCGGGCAGGAGGCCCGCTTGTGCCTGGCCTGTAGTGGCGCAGTTGAAGAACAGCACGGCAAAGGGGCGCTGATCTTTGCAGAATCTGACCCCCCGGAAAGGCTTTATGTATTGCTGGACGGTGCGGTAAACGTGTGCCGCGAATCTACCGAGGGCAGACGCGCGGTTATGGCCCGTGTGGATGCGCCTGGCGACCTGTTTGGCGAGGTTCATGTTTTTTTGGGCCGCCCTACTTACGGGTGCAGCGTGCTGGCAGAAACAGCCGTGCGGGTGCTGGGCATTCCAGGCCGGTTCTTTTACGCCACTTGCGAAAAGGGCTGTGACGTCCACTCACGCATGATACGCAACATGCTCAGTATTTTTG
>QKDT01000253.1 GCA_003251995.1 Desulfovibrio desulfuricans | reverse complement strand
CGTGGGCGAAAGCTCCACGTTTCTGACGGCGTCGGTCATGTTGCTGCCCGAAGAACCCAAGGTCGGCGACTATGTGATTGTTCACGCCGGGTTTGCCTTGCACACCATGACCCCGCAAGAGGCAGAAGACAGCCTGTCTGCCCTGCGCGAGCTTGCCCAAGCCATGGATGATGCGCCAGTCAACTTTTGACAGCCTGTTTACAAATTTTTCTGCAAAAGGTTCTGCAAAACATCCTTGAAGAACCTTTTGCAGAAATTGCTGACAAATACCGTAGAGTTACCTGAGCGCGCGTAGCGCCTGATCTTACCCTTTATGTCTTGCGGGCGGGCAAAACTGTGGACCAGCCATTTCGCCTAAATGCAGGTCATTTATGTAGGGCACTATCTTGTGTAATGTTACACATCTGTGTGGCCCGACAAAACTTTTCATATCCAGTCTGCGCATCGCCAGCGCGCAACAGCAGGAACACAGTGTCCTGCTCTTCTTGACTTTGCCCCGCTATTTGCCCACACTAGATCGATTTTTTCACCTTGCTAATATAGCCAAGTCCTTGAGTTGAACTGTGCCGGGAGCCAGCATGAGCGATTATAAGAAAACGTTGAACTTGCCTCAGACCGCATTTCCCATGAAAGCCAATTTGGCCCAGCGTGAGCCGGAAACCCTGAAGAAGTGGGATACCATTAACAGCTATGAGGCCATGGTTGAGGCTTCTGGCAGCAAGGGCACCTATGTGCTCCACGATGGCCCGCCTTACGCCAACGGTCACATTCACATGGGCACGGCTCTGAACAAGATTCTCAAGGATATTATCGTTAAATCGCGCAATATGGCTGGTTTTGCATCCCGCTATGTGCCGGGGTGGGATTGTCATGGTCTGCCCATTGAACACAAGGTTGAGCAGGAGCTGAAGGAAAAGAAAAAGACTCTGCCCGCCCATGTGGTGCGCAAGCTCTGCCGCGACTACGCCTCCAAATGGATTGACGTGCAGCGCAAGGAATTTCGTCGGCTCGGCGTACTCGGTAATTGGGAAGATCCCTACATGAGCATGCGCCCCACCTACGAGGCAACCACCGCCCGTGAGCTTGCCAACTTTGTGGAAACCGGCGGCGTCATGCGCTCTAAAAAGCCCATCTACTGGTGCTGCTCGTGCCATACGGCCCTTGCAGAGGCAGAGGTGGAATATTACGACCACACGTCCCCTTCCATCTTTGTGCGCTTTCCCCTGCAGGACGAAGGCCTGAAAAAGGTATTTTCCGCCGCTGATCCTGCGCATGCGTATGTGGTTATCTGGACCACCACCCCCTGGTCGATGCCGGACAACATGGCGGTGTGCCTGCACCCCGAGTTCACCTATGTGTTGGCGGAGGTCGAAGGCGCACAGTATCTGCTGGCGGAAGAGTTGCTGGCATCGTGCGCGGAGCAGTTCGGCTGGGGTGAACCCAAAATTCTTGGTCGCGCTACAGGCGACCAGCTTGAAGGCCTGAAGGCACACCATCCTTTTTACGACCGGGTTTCGCCCATCATTCTTGGACAGCATGTTACCCTTGAAGCTGGCACGGGCTGCGTTCATACCGCCCCTGGGCATGGTCGCGAAGACTACGAAGTGGGCCTCAAGTATGGCCTCGAAATCTATTCGCCCATGGACGACGCCGGACGCTTTCTGCCTACAGTAGAATTTTTTGCTGGCCTGAATGTCTTTGAAGCCAACCCCAAGGTTATTGAAAAGCTGGAAGAAGTCGGCGCACTGTTGCGTAAGGCCAAGATCAAGCACTCCTACCCGCACTGCTGGCGCTGCAAAGAGCCGGTCATTTTCCGTGCTACCACCCAGTGGTTCATCAGCATGGAAAAAAACGACCTGCGCGGTCGCGCCCTCAAGGCCATTGACGAACAGGTTCGCTGGATCCCTGCCTGGGGCCGCGAGCGCATCCACAATATGATTGAATTCCGGCCTGACTGGTGCATCTCGCGCCAGCGTCAGTGGGGCGTGCCCATCATGGCCCTGCTTTGTGAAGACTGCGGCGAAGCCTGGAACGATCCCAACTGGATGCGCGATCTCTGCGACCGCTTTGCCAAGCACCCCACCGGCTGCGACTACTGGTACGAGGCCGAACTTTCGGAAATCGTGCCTGAAGGTCTTGCCTGCCCGCACTGCGGCGGCAACCACTGGAAGCGCGAAACAGATATTCTTGATGTGTGGTTTGACTCTGGCACCAGCTTTGCCGCCGTGCTTGAGCAGCGCCCCGATCTCGCCTACCCCGCCGACCTGTACCTTGAAGGTTCAGACCAGCACCGCGGCTGGTTCCACAGCTCGCTGCTGGTCAGTGAAGGTACGCGCCAGCGCGCGCCTTACAAGGCTGTGCTCACCCACGGCTACGTGGTGGACGGCGACGGCCGCAAGATGTCCAAGTCCATCGGCAACGTCATCGCCCCGCAAGAACTTATTGAAAAGTTCGGCGCTGAAATCGTGCGCTTGTGGGTTTCGTCTGTTGAATACCGCGAAGACATCCGCATTTCAGATGAAATCCTTGGTCGTCTTGTGGATGCCTACCGCCGCATCCGCAACACCTGCCGCTTTATCCTTGGCAACCTTGAAGGACTCTGCAAGGACGATCTGCTGCCGCTGACCGATCTGCTGCCGCTCGACCGTTTTGCCATCGACGCTGCAGCCCGCGTACACGATCGCGTGCAGCAGGCCTATATGGATTTTGACTTCCACAAGGTCTACCACACCCTGCACAACTATTGCGTGACGGATCTTTCGTCCATGTATCTGGATGTGCTGAAAGACCGCCTCTACGCCTCCGGCCCTGCAAGCGCGGAACGCCGCTCGGCCCAAACCGCGCTGTGGCACATTCTCGGCTTGTTGCTGCGTGATATGGCCCCGGTGCTCTCCTTCACCGCCGAAGAAATCTTTGCGCATCTGCCCCAAGGCCTGCGCGGCACAGAACCTACAGTTTTTGCCCTGCAACCCATTGAGTCTGCCCCCTTGCTGCTTGAAGACGGTGTGCGGGACGACTGGAACGTGCTCACCGCCGTGCGTGGGGCTGTGACCAAGGCCATTGAACCCATGCGGCGCGATGGCGTTATCGGTCACTCGCTCGATACCCGCGTGACGCTCTTTGTAGCGGACGAACTGCGCCAGCGCCTTGAAGGCCTGAATACAGATCTGCGCGCGTTTTGCATTGTATCGCAAATCTGCATGCAGCCCCTTGAAAGCGCCCCGCAAGACGCCTACCGCGATGAAGAAATCGCCGGGCTGGCAATCGGTGTGGAAAAAGCCCATGGTGAAAAGTGTGAACGTTGCTGGATATACAGCACGGAACTTGGCACCGATGCGGATCATCCCACTCTCTGCCCCCGTTGCACCGCTGTTATCAAGGCCATGGAAGCGTAACAAGAATGCCAAGGCGTTACCGCATACTCGGACTGGCAGCGGTTGTAGCCCTTGTTCTCGATCAGGTGAGCAAGTGGGCAGTCATGCAGTTCATACCCGAGCACAGGCCTATCACGGTTATTTCGGGGCTGTTTGATCTGGTCAACATCCGCAATCGCGGGGCTGCCTTTGGCTTTTTAAACCGGTCAGACATTGAATGGCAGTTCTGGCTGTTTCTAGTTGCCACTATTGTAGCTGTGTGGGCCATTATCATGCTGGTGCGCAGCGCTGATGAAGAGCCCTGGCTGTTTACGGCCCTGGGGCTTGTAATGGGCGGCGCGCTTGGCAATCTTGTTGACCGCGTACGCTTTCGCGCTGTGGTCGACTTTTTGGATGTTTATTGGGGCGACTGGCACTGGCCCGCCTTTAATGTGGCTGATTCTGCCATATTTGTGGGTGCGGCGCTGGCCTGCCTGATTCTCTGGCGCAAGCCCCCGGCAACCGCCAGTGATAAGGGCGGCAAACAAAACCCCGGCAAGCGAGGAACCGCATGATTTTTCATTGGTGGCATGTGCTTGTGGTAATGTTCCCCATGATCCCGACCTTGTGGAGCATTCTGCACATATGGGGACACGAGTTTGAAACCCCGCAACAGCGCGCCTTGTGGCTTGTGCTGGTAGTTTTTCTGCCAATTGTGGGGGGAATCATCTATATTTTCACTGGACGAAAAAAAGTTTTGGGAAAAGTGCAAAATTGAAAGAGGGTACTATGCGCAAACTCCGTTCTTTGTATATCCTGACTCTGGCCTGCGCGGCTCTGCCCCTGAGCGGTTGCGTGGGTGGCAGCACCAGCAGCGGCAACGGCAGCCTGTCACTGGAACAGCAGGTGCAACAGCAAGACGTGCAGTTGCGCCAGTTGCAACCAGCACAGGCAGACGCCTGGAACCAGATTCAGACCTTGCGGCAGGAAGTCAATGCTCTCAAAGGCCAGATTGACGACTTGCAGAATGCCGGTGGCGCCAAAGCCCTGGTTGGTCGCGTTAAAGCGCACGATGAAGCACTGCGGCAGGTTGAGCGCAGCATGGCGCTGAACCTGAACCTTGGCGACCCCATGACAAGCGGTGGTTCTGCCCCCTTGACCCAGGCCGCGCAGGCGGCCCCGGCATTCAGCCAGCCCAGTTACGGTCAGCCTTCTTACGGGCAGGCAGCGGCAGGTGGCATGGCGGCAGGCTCCGTAGGCTATGGCGCGGCAGCAAACCAGGGTGCGGCGCAGCAACCCCAAACGGTCATCAACCCCAGCTCCAGCACATGGGGCCAGCCCAGCCCGCAGCCCGCGCCGCAGGTTCAGGTACCCCAAAAGGATATATCCCTGGCGCTGTTTGATGCTGGCGTAAATGCATACAATGCCCGGAAGTATGACGAAGCGCAGCGCTCATTCAACGACTTTTTGAAAAACTACAAGGATCACAGCCAGGCGCCCGAAGCCCAGTACTATCTCGCAGAGTGCTACTTTCAGCGCAATCAGTTTGCAGACGCGGCTCTGGCGTATGACGCAGTGATCAAAAAATACCCCAAGTCTTCCAGTGCCCCCGGCGCATACCTCAAGCAGGGTATCAGCTTTAGCAAACTCAATCAGAGTGCCGCCGCCAAAGCGCGCCTTGAAGAGCTGATTAAAAAGTACCCCAACTCGCCTGAAGCTGCGCGGGCCAAGACCTTCCTGAAAACCAACAAGTAAGTACCGAGACTCCGCTGCGCCTGTGCGCGTGGCGGAGCTTTTTTATGCACATCCATTCAACCGCGCTGCGCGCAAAGGGGACGGGCATGAACGACGAAAAGCCCGAAGCCGCTGTTTACAAGCAGATCAGCACGGAAATGCGCCAGGGTCTGAGAGACATCTTTGAGCGTATCTCTACCGCGTCCAAAGGCCAGCCACTGCCGCCCCCAAACCCTGATGCCCTTTTTCTTGAAGCATCAAGCCAGTTGGATGAGGTGCTTAAGGATACGGAATCCGCAACAATGACCATAATGGAAATTGTTGAGCGTCATCTTGATTTTCAGGAACAGAATGCGTCTCTGCTCGCAGAGCTGCGCGCTAGCGGGGCTGATGCCGCGCCCATAAGCACGCTGGAATCCAATAATAACTGTCTTGGCAACGACCTCACCTCTGTGCTTACCGCCCTGAGTTTTCAGGATATAACGGGCCAGCGCATCAAAAAGGTTGTTTCTGCCCTGAACCAGATTGAAGCCATGGTAGTTGAACTCTACGTTTCTTCTGGCCTGATTCTGGACGCTGCGGAAAAAGATCCCACCAAGAATGTGCAGGAATTGCAGGATGAGGCCCGCAAGGCTGTGAAAGAGTTTAATCAGGGCCGTAGCGACCTT
>QKDT01000231.1 GCA_003251995.1 Desulfovibrio desulfuricans | reverse complement strand
GTTTGATGCAGCGCTTGCCAAAAATACGCTCTGGTTGGGCCAAAGCAACGCAGGCACGCTGATAGGTGGGCTGCCCGTCGGCAGGTGTTTCATCCCACGCGGCAAGGCCTGCGTTGATCATTATGGCAGTGCTATGCGGGCAAAGATGCAGGGCCACGCCGGAGAGCGAAGCGGCAATATTTTTCAAAAAAGGCGCAAGGAATGACCTTGCCAGCATGGACGAAAAACGCGGCCCGATAATATGTGGGGCTGCGGCAGGGTCGGCAAAACTGATCAGATCAACCCCGGCTTCGCATAGCTTTTGCGCGTACAGTTCAAGCTGACCGCCAATGTGCTGAAAGGCCTGAGTCGTCAATGCCTCATCCTTGCGCCAGCATTTAAAAAGCACCGCAAAATCAACCAGAGCCGACAAAATGCTGACCGGGCCGCTTACCTCAACCGCAACCATCTCGCCTTGTTTTTTTAGCAGATGGCAAGCTTCAAGTATCGCTTTAACTCGTCCCTGGCTGAAATCCATCACTCTGTTATCACTAACAAAAGATGCAAGTGAATCGTAGGCATACCCCGAGGGTCGCGGCCCGCAATCGGCATTGCCAAGGGTGATGTTTGCGCCCAGGGCCTCGGCCTCAACCGTGCAACAAAAAGGCAAAAAGGCCATGTCAGCCCTGGTTTCGTATCTGAGCGCCGCTGCCATACGGCTGAGGGCAGCAGGATCACAATGGGCGGCAGGCAGGGGCAAACCAAGACTTTGAGCTATGCGCAGAACGCGGTTGGCATCGTCCTGATGCCCGCAGCCCTTACCAGCAACAGTTTGGCTCTGTGCTGCCTGCCCCTGACTGGCTTTGTCTTGCCCGGGGGCCTGTTGTTTCACCGCTCGCTGATCCACCACTGTTTGCTCTGCTGCTTGTGCCTGTTGCTTAGCTGCCTGCTGTTCCATAACGCGCTACACCGCAGCCGCTTGCTGACCAAGCAGGGTGGTTGCCGTGACCGGGGCTTCCGTTGCTGTGGTGCAATAGGCATCCGCGCCGATTTTGGCGGCAAAAGCGTGCGAAATGGGCGCACCGCCGATTAGCACCTTGACCTTGTCGCGCAGGCCTTCTTCTTTCAGGCGCTCGATGACGCGCTTCATGCCGGGCATGGTCGTGGTCATGAGCGTGGACATGCACACAACCTGCACGTCGTTGTCCCGCACTGTGTCCACAAAGGTTTCAATGGGCACATCGCGTCCAAGGTCAATCATTTCATAACCGTGGGTTTCCATGAACAGTTTGACCAGGTTTTTGCCGATATCGTGCGTGTCGCCCTCCACAACGCCGATTACAGCACGCCCGCGCCGATGTTCTTCCCTCTTGATGTGGGGGTTAAGAACGTCCAGCCCGGCGTACATTGCGTCAGAGCACAAGAGCAGCTCAGGCACAAAGTATTCTTCTTCCTCATACTTTACCCCGGCGGCTTCCATGCCTTTGCAAAGCCCGTCAGATATGGCGGTGCAGGGGTTAAGATTCATATCCAGCGCTTTTTGAGCGGATTCTTTGGCAAGGTCTTCGTCCATATCCAACACGCTTTTGGCAAGGTCTTCCAGAATGGATGCATCGGTGTGAGTCATCATTCTTCTCCGTCATTTGAAGATTTAAGCCTGGCTATTTCGTCGTTGATAATGCCGATCAGTTTATTGCGCAGGTCAATTGTTGCGGGATCGCTGAACATTTTTTGCCTGTCCACGTTTCTGTTTCTGTCGCACGAATGCTTGTAAATAACCGTGCTGGGGGATTGCCCAAGCACAAAAATATCTGTGGAAAGCAGCAGGGCTTCATCCACATCATGCGTAACAAAAAAGATGGTTTTGCGTTGTTGCTCTCTTTTGCGCCACAAGTGCAGCACCATGTCCTGCAAACGGGCGCGGGTTACGGCATCTAGCGCGCCAAAGGGTTCGTCCATCAGCAGAATGGGCGGGTCAATGCTAAAAGCCCTGGCAATACCGCAGCGCTGGCACATACCACCAGATAGCTCCTTGGGAAACTTGCCGTAACATGCGGCGTCCAGTTCAACCTCCGCCAGGCGTTCAATCGCCACCTGACGGCGCTCGGCAGCCGACATGCCGGAGAATTTCTGTTTCAGCGCTATGTCTATGTTTTCCCCTGCCGTCATCCAGGGAAAAAGCCCGTGATCCTGAAAAACCATGCCGCGCTCAAGGCTGGGTTTGGTTATGGGCGCGCCGTCCACAAGGATGCGGCCTGAATCGGGCTTTTCCAGCCCTGCCAACAGGCGAAGCAGGGTGCTTTTGCCGCAGCCGGATTGCCCAAGCAAACAAACAAACGAACCTGCTTCCACATCAAGATTCACGCCGCCAAGAACCAGCTTGCTGTCATACGAAAACGTTACATCATCAAGGATAACATTCAGCACTGATAAAACACTCCGTAGCGCACAAAATTGCTTGTTGTCTGAAAAAATTAACTGCTATGACGTGCTTTCCGCAGCGTCGTCAGGAGTGTTTTTCAGCATTTCCTTAACTTTTTCTTCATTTACAGGATAGCCGACCTCGCGCACGGTTTGCATCATGGCGTCTATGTTGGCGAGGGGTGTTTCAACAGGCAGGCTGCACCCAGACATGACAACATAGCCCTTGGGCGAATCGTGCGCGTCCAGAATGCATTCCAGCGTTTTGCGGCGCACCATGGCTGGGGTGCCGCCGTACATAACGCTGGCGGGGTCCACATGCCCAAGAACCTTGGTTTTGTTGCCGATAGTTTCGCAGCACTGCTTCAGGTTCACCACGTTGTCCACGCTAAAGCCAGCAACGCCAAGGTCGGCTATATCATTCCAGATATGCCTTGTTTCGCCGCAAATGTGGATGACAGGGTTTTTGCCCCGGCTCTTGATGAAATCCACCAGCTTTTTAAGCGGCGGCAGCGAGAATTCTCTGAACGAAGCCGGGCTTACCACTGTGCAGGAAGACATGGGCTCTGAAATGGTGGGCGAAAGCCCTTTGTCTATGGCGGCATCCGCATAGGCAAGGCAGGTCTCAAGCGAGATGGCGCAGAGCTTGTGCATGGCCTGCGGATTCTTGCGTATCAGGCGCAGGGTGGCATCCACACCGTACAGAAAAAAGGCATTGGTAAAAGGCCCCACAATGCCCGCCGCGCAGCCAACCTCGCTGCCAATGGCATCGGTAAGGTAATCCATGGCCTGCAAATGTATGGGCAGGCGTCCATCCTTAAACGGATTGGCTGGTCTGAGCGTATCAATGCCCGCAAGGGTGGTTACCGCGGGTTCGGCAAGGTCAACGGTGTGGTCTTCTGGCGCTGTAACCTTGGCCCCCATGGCTTCTGCCCAGGTAAAAAGGTCGGTGAACACGCGCACACCATCGCTGCCAAAGCGGCGAAAGGTTGCTATCTGCGCATCGGCAAGAACCTTGGGGTCGGTGTTGAACTGGGATATTTTGCAGCCAAAAACCCTGGCAGCTCCGTTGGCTACGTTGGGGTTGCAGGGCAGCCTGTCTGCGGATTTGCCTTGCGCAATAGCAGCAGCTCTTTCAAGAGGGGTCATGGTATCCATACTATTTGTTCCTTGTAGGAGATTATACAAAGCAGCCGTTACCATGTGTAAAAAAATGGCAGCGCCATCAGTTGTTGAGCGTCCAGGCCAGAGCCCGGTTTTTGATAACGTCAAAAATGGCCATGATGGCTACCAGAATGACAGCCATAAAAACAAATCCAGCCAGCACCATGTCAAACCGTGCAAAGTCCGAATAATACTGAACAAAGTAGCCCATGCCCGATGTTGCGCCAAACATTTCGGATACTGTGAGCAGGATAAAGGAAAACTTGAGGGCAATGGAGCATCCGGCAAAAATTGTTGGCGCGGCTGCGGGCAAAATGATGCGAAACATCTTTTCAAGGCCGGTGATTTCAAGTGTAGCGGCGTTTTCTAGGTAGCGTTTGTCTATGGTGACCACCCCGGAAATTGTAGTGCCCAAGATGGGCCAGAACGCGCCCAAATAAATGATAAAGACAGACGCACTGTAAAATGATGTGAAAAGATGGATGGCAAAAGGGGTAATAAGCGTAACGGGGATGGCGCTTAAACCGTTAATGTGTGGCGTGATATTTTTGCGCAGGGTGGGCATAAGCCCAATAACCACGCCAAGGCCAATGCCCGTAACCACGGCAAGAAAATAGGCAGGCACAAGCAGCAGCAATGAACTCCACAGGCCATCCATCAGCTTGCCGAAATATTTTATAAAAGCAGGGACGACCTTGTGTGGGCCAGCAAAAAGAAATGGGTCGAGTACAGAAAAAACGTCAGTAAGCAACCAATATACCACAATAAAGAAAATACCGATTGCAATAGTGCCAATGCTGTTTTTAAAACGTGATTTCACTTTAACCTCAATGCTGCAAGCTGTTCTGTAAAGTACTCTGCCAGCTGCTAAGTCAGTTTTGTTGCCAGTGGTTATGTATGTTTGCGCAAATGATGCAATAAGGAGCATCCCTGCCGCATTTTGCAAGAATCTGCGGCAGGGATGCCTGTTATCTACAGATTATAGGTATTGAACATCTCAAGTTTGCTTTTGTAGAAGGCATCATTGGGATGCTCCGCAATCAGCGAATCAAGGGCAGACTTGTATATAGACGTGTTCAGGTGGTCTTCAATGGAGATTGCCGGATCTTTGATGTAGCCAAAGCCCTGCATTTTTTCCCACATGGTAACAACCTTGTTCTTGTAGGGGTCGGTTTCGTAAATCAGGTGGGGGCTTTGCACAAAGCTTCTAACCAGGTCTTCGGGCATATCCAGTTCTTTCATGGTCAGCTTCACAACCATATCCATGCCTTCGGGCTGCTGCATGTCGCGTTCTGCACGCAAATATGCGCGAAAGAGCCTCTTGAGGGCTTCCGCATTATTGGCCTGCCATTCGGTGCGGGAAAGCATGCGGCAGCAGGAGTGGTTGGGCCAGAGTTCGTCGGGCCACATAACAATCTTCATGCCCGATTCTTTGATCTGAGGTTCAAAACCTGTGGAAACCGAGCCAAAATCGCACTGACCGCTGCGCACAGCTTCCATCACATCCTGGTTCCGTTTGATCTCTACAAAGGTCACGTCCTTGTTGATGTCGTACCCGGCATCATGGAGAATGCCTTTAAGAACGATATCAGGCGTGCCGCCGCGCATGATGGCAATTTTTTTGCCGATGAGCGACTCAACGCCCTTATATTCCGTTTCTGGCCTGGCAAACACGGGCGTAGCGCCAATGATCATGTAGCCGCCAAAAATGGTGAACTTTTGCCCGTTGGCGATCTGAATGAGGGGGCCGCCGGTGCCGTATGTGGAAAGCACATCAACCTTGCCGGAGCTGAGCGCAGAAAATGCGTCTGTTCCGTTGTTGATGTAGACCATTTCGATATCTATGGCTTCTTCATCAAGATAGCCTTTTTGCTTGGCCATATATTGAAAAACCTGACCAGACGTTGCCTGAGCTGCCAGTCTGATCTTAAGTTTGTCCGCAGCTTGTGTTGTTTCTGTAAGAGATGCAATCGAGATCAAAGAAATGATTGCTGCAATAAAGATTCTGTACGCTACACGCATCTAAGGCTCCTTTTACTGGTTATCTGTGCCGTCCATACCCCCGGTCACAAAAGACGCAGGCATAGATAACACAGCGGGATGTGTACACGACAAGAGATTTCGGCAATGCGCCGAATAGGTGTGAGAAAATAGCGCGCAAAAGATCCCGGCGCTCAAGATGCGTGTGGTGTGGACAAACTCAGAATGAAAGGGCAGCTGGAAAGAACCGGCTATT